>JAOPWA010000265.1 GCA_025965915.1 Dactylosporangium sp.
CCGCGACGACGGTCGGGAGTTCCTCGCCTTCGCGAACGAGCACCGGCTGCGGGTGCAGGTGACCGGCTATCCGCTCGACGACGCCGACAAGGCCCTGGCCGACCTCGCGGCCGGCCGGGTCAACGGCGCCGCCGTGCTCATCGCGTGAGGCACAGGGTTTATGCCAGGCCCAGCGCGCGCAGCGCCCGTTCGGCGTCCGGCCCGTCGGCGACGGGCGCACCGTCGAGGGTCGCCGACCCCGCGAGTACCCGCAGAGCCGCGACCGGGTCACCACTGCCGGACAACCGGCCGTCGCTGATCCGCCAGGTGCTCTCCTTCGGCGGTACCCGTATCTCGTCCGCAGCCGCGAAAAGGCCACCGAGGTCGGCGGCGAGGTACGTGGGCCGCCGCTGCGGCGGCGCGTTCAGTACGTCGGCGGGTCGGCCGGCACCGGTGAGGACGAGCAGGCTGTCCATGCCAGCCCGGTGCGCTCCCTCGATGTCGGTGTCCACCCGGTCACCCACGACCAGTGGCCGGCGGGCGCCGCGCGCACGCGCGACCTGCTCGAACAGTGTCGGCTCCGGCTTGCCGACGACCACGTCCGGCTGCCGGTCGAGCGCTGTGGCCAGCGCGGCCACGAGCGAACCGTTGCCGGGCAGCGGCCCACGGGGCGTCGGCAGCGTACGGTCGGTGTTCGTCGCGATCCAGCTCGCCCCGCCCCGGATGGCCACGGACGCCTCAGCCAACTGCTCCCAGCCAACCTTCGGCCCGTAGCCCTGCACCACGGCCACTGGGGCATCAGCGGCCTGGTGTACCGGGCGCAACCCGACGTCGGCGATCTCCTCGTGCAGTGCGGGTGCACCGACGACGAGGATCGAGCTACCGGCCGGCAGCCTCCCGGCCAGGACGGCGGCGGAAGCCTGCGCCGACGTCGTCACCTCGTCGGGCTCCGCAGGTACGCCCAGCGATGACAGCAACGCCGCCACCTCGCTGGCCCGGCGGGAAGCGTTGTTCGTCGCGTACGCCCTCGGTGTGCCCCGCTCGCGCAGCTTCGCCAGGGCCTCGGGGGCACCGGCGACGGGCTGATCTCCCAGGTAAACGACCCCGTCCAGGTCGAAAATGACGAGGTCATACCCGTCGACGAGCGCCTCACTCACCTGTTGTCGTCCTCCCGGCCGTTCGGGCCCCGCTCGCCGGTCTCGCCGCCACGGTCGGTATCCCTGGACGCCACGACACCGGAATCCCGGTCCTCGACCTCGTCCTCTTCTTCGAGTGCTTCGGCCTCGGCGAGGTCGTCGTCTTCCTCCTCGACGACGTCCATCTCGTCATCGAGGTCCTCGTCCAGGTCTTCGTCCTCATCGAGGTCTTCGTCCTCATCGAGGTCTTCGTCCTCATCGAGGTCCTCGTCAACGTCGAGGACGCCTTCCTGGTCGTCGGTCTCGTCCTCGAACGCCACATCCACGTCGTCGAGCACCACACCGTCGAGGTCGAGCAGGCGCTCGGCCGCGTCGGTGGTGAGTTCGTCGTCGATGTCCGCCGACCGGGCGAACCACTCCCGCGCCTCGTCGCGCCGCCCTGCCGCCAGTAGCGACTCGGCGTACGCGTACCGCAGCCGTGCGACCCACGGCTCCCGCGATGCCGAGGTCAACTCGCGGACCTGCAGCATCGCCACGGCGGCGTCGCGCTGGCCGAGGTCGCCCCGCGCACCGGCGGCCACGATGAGCAGCTCGACCGCCTCCTCCGGGGCCAGTTTCGACCGCTCGGCGGTGCGGTAGATGTCGATTGCGCGCTCTGGCCGACCCAGGGCCCGCTCAGCGTCCGCGATGACCGCCAAGTGTGTCTGCCGGCCGGTCAGCCGGTGGTACGTGCGCAGCTCCGCGATCGTGGACTGCCACTCCCCGTTGTGGTAGGCGGCCAGGCCCAGCGCCTCGCGTACCGCCGCGATGCGGGGAGCAATCCGACGGGCTGCTCGGGCATGCGCGAGCGCCGCCTCCGGCTCGTCGTCGAGCAACTGACCGGTGGCGACGAGGTGACGAGCGACCAGGTTGGCATCCGTCGAAGCCAGGCTGCGCAGCTCGTCGCGTACCTCCTGAGCCAGGTCTCGCGGGTTGATGTCCTCCGACAGGACCGGCGCCACATCCAGACCTGGGCCGTCCGCCCGATCATCACCGCGCCCGTAGCCGCCGGCCGGTCCGCGCGATCCGCGGTCGCCACGGAACCCGCGGTCATCCCGCGGACCCCGGTCATCCCGGAAGCCGGATCCACGGTCGCGGCCGGGGCCCCGATCGCGGTCGCCGCGGAACCCGCGCTGGTCCCGATCGGCGCGGCCGCGGTCGCCCGCGTACCCACGCTCAGGCCGCTCACCAAAACCGGACTGGCGCTGTTCACGGATCCCCTGTTCCTCCGCGCGCCCGCCGGGAACGTCACCCGTCGGTTCGGTCACCGCTCCCTCTGTCGGGCCGCCGGCTGCACGCTCTCCCGGCTCGTCGCCGATCAGCGGCCCCGGCTCGCCGATGCGACCGGTTGTGTCGGTGTCGTCGAAGTCGACCGAAAGGTCGTCGTCCGCCCGCGGGGGCGTGGGCTCGGCGGCTGGGCGACTCCGCCTGTCCTCGGGCCCCGCACCGTGCTCACGACGCTCGTATCCAGACTGGCGCGGACCACCTTCCTGGCGGTATCCGCCACGGCCACGATCGCGGTCACCAACCCCACGGTCCCGATCACCTCGGTAGCCCCGGTCGTCCCCGCGCTCCGGCCGCGACCCACGGTCTTGGAAGCCCGGACGGTCCCCGCGGTATCCACGGTCCCGGTCGTCGGACCGTCCACGGTCGAACCGGTCGCCTCCGGGCTGGGTCGGGCGCCCACCACGGTCGTCGGTACGAGGCCGTCCGCCCGCGTACCGGTCAGACCCGGATCCCGGCCGCCGCTCGCCGCCTTCCCTGTCACGCCAGTTCGGACGCCGTTCGAAGCCGGGTCCGCCCTGGCTCGCGCCACGGTCACCCCGGTATCCGCCGCCGCCTCCGCCGCCTTCACGGCCTCCGCCGGTCGGACCACCGCGATAGCCGCCGGTGTCCCGGTCCCGGCC
>JAOPWA010000594.1 GCA_025965915.1 Dactylosporangium sp.
CCAGCAGGTCCGCAACTACGTGGAGGCCGGGATCCTCCCGCCGGTCGAACGCACGGCCAGCGGTTACCGCATCTTCACCGGCGACCATGCCGAGGCACTCGTCGTCGTCCGGCAGATGGCCGAGGGCCACGGCTGGAAACGTACGCGCGCGATCATGCGCGCTGTCCAGGAAGGCGACCTCGAAACCGCGCTGGCGACCCTCGACCAGAGCCACGCCGAGCTGGACCGTGAGCGGGCCGACATCGCCAAGGTGCTCGGCGCGTTCGAGACCGTCGTGACGAGCCCGGCCGCGGTCGGCCCGATCCGTCGCCGGGGCGTGCGGATCGGCGAGGTCGCCGACGCCGTCGGGGCCCGCACGTCGTCGCTTCGGCTCTGGGAACGCCGTGGCCTGCTCCAACCCGGCCGGGAGAAGATCACCGGATACCGCGCATACGACGAGTCCGAGCTGCGCAAGGCGCAGGTCGTCGCGCTGCTGCGTCGCGGCGACTACCCGTTTCCCATCGTGCACGCGGTCCTCGACGAAATGCGCACGACCGGCAGCCCCGAACGGGTTCGCGCCGAGCTCGCCAAACGCGAGCAGGAACTGCATCGCCGTAGCCTGCAACGACTTCGCGCCTCGGCGGCCCTGTACGGCTACCTCCAGCGCCTGGAGCTGACGTGAGGAACCGAGTCGCGGTAAGGCGGTTCCCGGCCTAGCGGGGCTGCCAGGCGTCAGGTGTCGCGGTCAGGCGGCGCACGTGGGCCGGCAGCCGGCCGCGGACCAGGTCGGCGAGGCTGACCTCGTCGAGCACGTTGCGCACCGCCGCCCGCACCGCGACCCACAGTTGCTGGAGGTGGGCGGCGGTGCCCTCGTACATGGCTTCTTCGGGCCGCAGCCCGCGTACGGCGGCGAGCGGGCCGTCGACGGCGCGCAGCACCTGCCCGACGCTGATCTCGCCCGGCGGGCGGGTCAGCACGTATCCGCCGTCGACGCCGCGCATCCCGCGGACCAGGTCGGCGCGGCGCAGATCGGCCAGGATGGCTTCGAGAAACTTCCGGGGCATCGACTGCTCTTCGGCCAGCGACTGGGCGGACACCGTGGCCGGATAGGCGGTGGCGAGGCCGAGGGCGGCCCGGACGGCGTAGTCGCCTCGCGCGGAGACCTGCATGCGCCCATCATGCCAGTCGGCAGGCAGTGTCCCCGGCCGGGGACGATCACAGCACGCACTCATCCCGCCATCCGGGGGCCTGACAGGTCGCAGGAACGGAGCGGAGGCAGGAACACAGCGGACGCATGGCCCGAAAGGTCGCACGGCCCTGGGCAGGGCGGGACCGGGCGCCATATCGTTACCGTACGTGCGGCTGGCTACGTTCAACCTCATGCACGGGCGGTCGTTGTACGACGGCCAGGTCGATCCGGCCCGGCTGGGCGAGGCGGTCGCCGGGTTGGACGCGGACGTGCTCGGCATGCAGGAGGTCGACCGCGACCAGCCGCGCAGCGGCGGGGCCGACCTCGCCGCCCTCGCCGCGGCCGCGATGGGTGGACGGGCCGCGCACCGGTTCGCGCCGGCGGTCATCGGCACTCCCGGCGAGACGATCCGCACGGTCACCGCGAGCGACGCGGGGGTTGGCGAACCGCACTACGGCGTGGCCCTCGCGACCCGTTGGCCGGTGCTGTCGTGGCGGGTGGCCCGGCTGCCGGCCGCGCGGATGCGCTCCCCGGTGTACGTGCAGGGCCCGACCGGCGGGATGATCCTGCTCGACGACGAACCGCGGGTGCTGCTGGCGGCGGTGGTCGAGGGGCCGGGCGGGCCGATGACCGTGGCGACCACTCACCTGTCGTTCATACCGGGGTGGAACGTACGCCAACTGCGGCAGGCCATTCGCGCCCTGCGGACCCTGCCGGCGCCGCGGCTGCTGCTGGGTGACCTCAACATCCCCGGCCGGATGGCCGCGGTGGCGTCGGGTTGGCGGATGCTGGCCCGACGGCCCACCTACCCCAGCCCGATGCCCCGGGTGCAGTTCGACCACATCCTGCTCGACCCCCGGGGCGGCGGCGGGCTGCCGCCGGTGCGGGCGGTGGCGACCCCGGCCGTCACCGTGTCCGATCACCGTCCCCTGGTGGTGGAGTTGTGAGGGGGCCGTCGTCGGCCGCGAGCGGGCGCATGATCGCCTCGCTGATCTGGCGCAGTTGGCGCATCTGCTCGGGGCTCAACGCGTCGAACAGGTGCGAACGCACCCCTTGCACGTGCCCGGGAGCCGCCGCCGTCAACGCCGCATAGCCGTCGTCGGTCAGCGCCGCGATCTGGCCGCGCTTGTCGGTGGTGCAGTCGCGCCGGCTGACCCACCCACGTTCTTCCAGCCGGGCGACCGCGTGTGACAGGCGGCTACGCGACGAGCGGGTACGGCGGGCCAGATCACTCATGCGCAGGGACCGCTCGGGCGCCTCCGACAGCCACACCAGGATCTCGTAGTAGGCATGAGGGATGCCGGCGTCGCGCTGCAGTTCGCGGTCGAGCCGGTCGAACAGCAGGTGGGTGGCGCCGAGGAAGGCACGCCAGGTGCGCTGCTCATCCGCGTCGAGCCAGCGGGGTTCGGCCATGTACACCACCATACCGTACTTGTTGAACTCTCAACCAACTGCTACGGTAGTTGAAACTTGAACAAACCGAGGAGGCAACGATGCCGGTCCACCGTCTCAACCACGCCGTCCTCTACGTCAGCGAGGTCGAGCGCAGCGTCGCCTTCTATCGTGACGCCCTCGGCTTCCGCACCGTCATGTCGTTTCCGGGCGCGGCCTTCCTGCAGGCACCCGGCTCGACCAACGACCACGACCTGGGCCTGTTCGAAGTAGGCGCGGGCGCGGCGGCCTCAGGTGCCGGCCACGGCCGGGTCGGGCTCTACCACCTCGCCTGGGAGGTCGACACCCTCGCCGAACTCGAACGCCTCGCCGGCGTGCTGGCGCAGGCCGACGCGCTCGTCGGCGCCTCCGACCACGGCACCACCAAGAGCCTGTACGCCAAAGACCCCGACGGCCTCGAATTCGAAGTCGTCTGGATCATCCCCGCGGACCTGCTCGACGAGACAGCCCGCAGCGGCGACCCGGCACCCCGACCCCTCGACCTCGCCAAGGAGAAGGCCCGCTACGGCGCCCAGACCCGCGGCGGCGTCGGCATCTCGGTGCCGGCCTGACCCTCACCGCGACCAGGTAGGGGCGTCAGCGCCCGGCCGGTGCGGGGGAGTGTCCCACCGCGGCACGTACCCGTCGAGCGCACCCGGCGGCCGGACGTGGCCGAGCACGCCGAAGTCACTGTCCATCCTGGACACCAGGTCGTCGGGGTAGGGCGGCTCACCCACGGCCGGCCCGGCGGGAGAGCGGCCCAACCCGTCCAACCACCGGGCCGTCCGGGCCAGTGACAGCCGGGCGTGCCACGAACCACCCACGCCTGACCGGCGACGCAGCCCCTCCATCGCCGCCATCGCCGCCAGCCAACCCGTACCGTGGTCGAGCACCTGCGCCGGCAGCGCCACCGGAGCCCGCTCGCCCCACGCGATACCCGTGGCCAACTGCACCAGGCTGTCGAAGCCACGACGCTGCCGCCACGGACCGGCCTCACCCCAGGCGCTGACCGACACGTACACCAGCCCCGGCCGCAACGCCGCGCACTCGCGCGGACCGAAGCCCAGGCCCTCCAGCGCCCCCGGCCGGAAGGCCTGCAGCACCACATCAGCCGTGCGCACCAGGTCCCGCAGCGCGTCCCGTCCCGCGTCCGTGCCCAGATCCAGGTGGCAGAACCGCTTGCCCACCCCCGTGTCGACCACCAGTGCCGGCACCAGAGCCAGGTGGTCGGCGCCCACGCGCAACACATCCGCGCCGTACCCGGCCAGCGTGCGCCCCGCCACCGGCCCGGCGATCACCCTCGTCAGGTCCAGCACCCGCACCCCCTGAAGCGGACGGTCAGCCGCGCACAGGGGCCGGGCCGGACAGCCACCCACCCGCTCGAACTCCACCAGCGGCAATGCGGCAACGGCCCTACCCTGCGGATGGGCCGCCCAGGCGCCCGGCGTCCGCAACGCCGCCGCCGCGCCACCCGCGGCGACCACCGCGTCCTCGACGTCCAGCGCGGCGCGGCCGGCCACCGCCGCCGTCACGCGCTCACGGTCCTCCGGTACACCCA
>JAOPWA010000597.1 GCA_025965915.1 Dactylosporangium sp.
ATATAAGTGCATGTTCAAGCTGATTATTGGGTCCCTGGCTGGCCATGATGCACCCCTAGCTTTTAGTTGCCACAATCGGGATACCGGTGACCGTGAATCTATCTCGGGGGGTGAGAGTAGCCCATCAGAACCAGGTATGTCGTAGGTCACAGGCGGCCACATAAAAATGCCGTTGCCTCGGTTGATTACATTGGTTAGCATCAATGCGGAAGGTGCGCCGACATCGCGGAGAAGTCGGCGTTCACGCCGCTTGACCGGCGTGAGCCCCCGCGGTGTTCATAATCTTCCGGTCGGCCGCGGGCGCCGTGGCCAGGTAGATCCCCTCTAAAGGAGAGGTCGGCACAATGAGTACTGATCTTCGGCTGTCCCAGCGAATCGACGAGCGCAACGACAGCTTCACCGCCGCAACGAAGAAGCGCCTCCTGGACCAGCTGCCCCACCTCGAGACCGAGTCGCTGGAATGGCTCATCATGGAGCACTACCAGTTCTCGTTCGCCAACGTGGGGCTGCTGTCGCTCGCCCGCGACTGCACCGCCAAGCTCGCCAATCAGGGTGTCACCGTCGAGCTGCAGCGCAACATCGACGAAGAGGACGGCCACGCCCCGATGTACCGGCAGGGCATGCGCAACATCGGCACCGACGTCGACGAGCGCGTCGAGTTCAAGCCCACCACCGCATTCCTGGCCAAGGTCCGCGAGCTTTCCGCGCCGAACCCCTCGCGCGCTCTGGGAACGCTCTACGCCACCGAGACCGCGGCCATCTTCGAACACGAGACGTTCTTCGAGCTCTGCCGGGAGGTGGCCGAGCGACGCGGGTTCGCGTACCAGGGCAGCCTCATCAAGAAGTTCCACGACATCCACCTGGACGAGGGCGTGGAACAGGGCCACAAGGACGGCTTGGCCGAATTCGTCGATGTCGACGACACCGCTGCGCCCGGAACTGGCGAGAAGATCGACAAGGCGGACCTGGAACAGGGCGCGTACGAGGCCATCGAGGCGATGGAGACCTGGTGGAACGCCCTGCTCGAGAAGGTGCTGACTCCGGCCACCAAGCACTGACAGGCGACATGCCGCCGGCCGGCCCTGGGCGAGCCATTCGGCTATGGGCCGGCTCCCGTCTGCGAGGAGTCAACCATGAGTCACAAGATAGTCCTGGACCACGGCGCGGGTGGCGGCATGAGCCGAGAGCTCATCTCTGGCACCATCGCCCGAATTCTCGGCGACACCTACCTCGGCGAGCTGGAGGACAGCACGCTCGTCGACGTCCCGGCCGGTCGCCTAGCCATCACGACGGACTCGTTCGTGATCGACCCGATCTTCTTCAGTAACGGCGACATCGGCAAGATCGCGGTCGCCGGAACCGTCAACGACCTTGCCGTCAGCGGGGCACGTCCGCTCTATCTGACCCTCGCCATGATCGTGGAGGAGGGGTTCCTGGTCGACGACCTCGAACGGATCGTGCAGTCGATCGCGGACACCGCCCGCGCCGCGGGTGTCCACATCGTCGCCGGCGACACCAAAGTGGTCCGTCGCGGCGAAGTCGACCAGATCTTCCTGAACACCACCGGGGTCGGCGTGCTCGAGCGCAAGCCCCTCTCCAGCCGCGCGCCACGCCCGGGTGACCAGGTCATCGTGAGCGGCTACCTGGGCGACCACAGCATCCATATCCTCTCCGTACGCGAGGGGCTCGGCTTCGAAAGCCGCGTAAAGAGCGACTGCGCGGTTCTCAGCGCCCCCATCGCCGCGCTGTTGGACGCCTGCGGCGAGGGCGTCCGCTGCATCAGAGACATCACCAGGGGCGGGCTCGGCACCGTGCTGAACGAGTTCGCCGAGGCATCGGGCAGCGGCATTGACCTGATCGCGTCCGCGCTCCCGATCCGGCCCGAGACCGCGATGGCTGCCGACATGCTCGGCGTGGACGTCATGTACCTGGCCAACGAGGGAAACCTCTGCATCGTCACTGCGCCGGAGGCCGCTCCCGCCGCGCTGGAGGTGCTGCGCGCCTTCCCGGAGACCGCGCACGCGGCCATCGTCGGGACGGTCCACGGTGACGGCACCGAAGTGTCGATGCTCGACGACGACGGCCACAAGACCCGGGTGGACCTGCTCTACGGCGCCCAGCTGCCGAGGCTCTGCTGATGGGCGAGCAGCCGCAGCGTCAGGTCCTCGCGGTGACCGGACTGGTCCAGGGAGTCGGTTTCCGGCCGTTCGTCTACCGGCTGGCCACCGCGCACCTGCTCGGCGGGTGGGTCCGCAACGACGCCGGCGGAGTCACGATCTGCGTCGAAGGCGACCTCCAGGAGATCCGGGACTTCGGCCGCGACCTGATCGAGCACGTGCCGGACCTGGCCCGCATCGACTCGTGTCGGGTCGTGAGCCAGGAGCCGATCACGCACTGGACGAGTACCTTCCTGATCACCGGCAGCGCCCCAGGCGAGGGCTCCGGGACGCTCGTCACCCCCGATGGCCATGTCTGCGCCGATTGCGAACGGGAACTCTTCGATCCCGCCGACCGGCGCTTCGGCTACCCGCTGATCAACTGCACCAACTGTGGGCCCCGGTACAGCATCGTCCGGGGCGTGCCCTACGACCGGCCGCTCACCACGATGGCGGAGTTTGCGATGTGCGAGCGGTGCCGGGCCGAATACGATTCGCCCGCGGACCGCCGGTTTCATGCACAGCCCACCGCCTGCTGG
>JAOPWA010000327.1 GCA_025965915.1 Dactylosporangium sp.
TACACCTGAGCAGGCATCATGATCGCCGACGTCCTCCCGGCGCTTTGACCGGAAAAACAATGGGCCGGCTGGGTCGCGCCTCTAAGGTGGACCGATGCCGTCGGTCAAGCAGTTCCAAGTCACCTTCGACTGCGCAGAACCTGAGCGCGTCGCTCGTTTCTGGTGCGAGGTGTTGGGGTACGTCGTACCGCCGCCGCCGGAGGGGTTTGCTACTTGGCACGATTTCGATCGCGCGCTGCCGCCTGAGCATCAGGGTTCAGCGTTCGCATGCACGGATCCCTCAGGTGTGGGCCCGCGACTGTTCTTCCAGCGCGTCCCCGAAGGCAAGGTCGTCAAGAATCGGCTGCATCTTGACGTGCGGGTCGGCACCGGGCTCGTGGGTGAAGAGCGCCTGGCCGCACTTGAGGCCGAATGCGCACGACTGGTCGCGCTCGGCGCGGTACGCGTGCGACTACTGCCTGCCGATGGCTACAACGAGTCGTGCCTCGTGATGCAGGACATCGAGGGCAACGAGTTCTGTCTCGACTGAGTGGCCGCGAACGTGGCACCTTCGCGAGTCGACTGGTGCAGTTCGCGATCACGAGGGTCCCTCTGTGTCAACGTTGCATGAGGCAGGATGAGCTGCTGAAACAATGACCCGTGAGGGCGAGCAAGGAGTTCCACCTCTGTGAGTTCGATCAACCAGGTACCCGATCCAGAGGTACCCGCCAAGGCGCGGTCGCGGAGGTATTCCGCGACGTATAAGGCGCGGATCCTGGCTGAGTACGAGTCGCTGGATAAAGCCGGTAAGGGTGCGCTCCTGCGGCGGGAGGGTCTGTACACGTCGTTGATCTCGGCGTGGCGTGCCCAGCGTGACCAGGCGGCCATGGCGGCCCTGGCCAAGCCGGCCGGGCGGCCGCCAGCCGACCCGGCGGAACGCGAGAACGCCAAGCTGCGTAAGGAAAATGAGCGCTTGCAGGCCGAGCTGGACAAGGCCCGCAAGGTCATCGAGGTGCAGGGAAAGCTCTCCGCGCTGTTGGGTCAGCTCGCGACCGACAGCCCGAGCATCGGGAGCGAGCCCACGCCATGACCGACGCCGCGATCACCGAACTGGCCCCGCTGATCGGGGTGCGGGCGGCGTGCCGGGCGACCGGCCGGCCGCAGGCCAACCACTACCGCCGCCACCGCCAGTCCCCGCCACCGGCCAAGCCCACGCGGGAGCGTAAACCGCAGCCGCGGGCGCTGACGCCGACCGAACGCGACACCGTCCGTGCGCTGCTGAACAGTCCCGGCTTCGTCGACAAGGCGCCGGCCACGGTCTATCACGAGCTGCTCGACGAGGGAAGCTACCTGTGCTCACCGGCCACCATGTACCGCATCCTGCGCGCGCATGGAGAGGTCAAAGAACGCCGCCGCCAGGCGGTGCATCCGGCCCGCGTCAAGCCCGAACTGGTCGCGACAGGTGCGAACATGTGCTGGTCATGGGACATCACGAAGCTGCACGGGCCGGCCAAGTGGTCCTACTTCTACCTGTACGTCACCATCGACATCTACTCCCGCTACGTAGTCGGCTGGATGCTCGCCGACCGGGAGTCCGCCGCGCTGGCCGAGAAGCTGCTCGCCGACACCATCGCCAAGCAGCGCATCGACCGCGACACGTTGACCATCCACGCCGACAACGGCTCGTCGATGGCGTCCAAGCCGGTAGCGTTCCTGCTCGCCGACCTGGGCGTGACCAAGACCCACTCCCGGCCCCACACCAGCAACGACAACCCGTATAGCGAGTCGCACTTCAAAACGCTGAAGTACCGGCCCGACTTCCCCGACCGCTTCGGCAGCCTCACCGACGCCCGGGCCTTCTGCCAACGCTTCTTCACCTGGTACAACACCGCACACCGGCACTCGGGCATCGCCTGGCACACCCCGCACGACGTCCACCACGGACACGACCAAACCGTGCGCGCCGTCCGAGCCGACGTGCTCGCCGCCGCCTACACCCGCAACCCCGAACGGTTCGTGCGCAAGCACCCCGAGCCACCCGCCCTACCCACCACCGTGTGGATCAACAAACCAGCCGAGCAGAACCAGGACGACGAGCAGGCTCACTCAAAGAACCACTGACCAACCCGCCTCAAAAACGTTGACACGCACCGGAACGGCTGACGTGCAAGCGTCCGTCCGTATCTTCAACTGCCGCAGCGCGCGGCACTGATCTGCCGCTGGTCGCGCTGTCGTGCCGATGAGCGGGTGTTCGATGCGGTTTGGTGTCGTCATCATGAGCCTCGTGGTGAGCGGCTAAAGACTCAAGTTCCAGTTCCGTTGCCCGCATGTTCTTGGCTTGGCCTGCCGGTCAGCGTGGACCGTGGTGGCCGGGGGCGTGGGGGAGCCGACGGGTGACGGTAGGGATGATGATCGCCGCGGCGAGCAGGTGCGCAAGAGCCAGCATCAGCTTGGTCGAGGTGGCGGTGTCGCCGGCTGCGAGGGGGCCGGCCAGGGACACCACGGTGAGTGCCACGGTGGTCCAGACGTAGGCCCGCGCCGGGCGGGTCGCGTACCGGGCGAGGATCACCGCCAGGACCGTGCCCCAGAACGTGCAGATCAGTGTGCCCATCGCGAACATGCCGACGGTGATCGGCTCGGCGACGCTTGCGCCGATGTTGCCGGCCGACATAGGGATGCCGACGGCGCCGGCGGCGAGGCCGTACAGTTCGGTCGCGACCGCCCCGGTCACTCCCGCGAGCGCGCTGACCAGCCACACCGGCCGGGCGCGCAGGACGTGGACGGGCCGGGCGGCGAGCGCTGTGGTCGTGGTGTTCATCGTGGAGGCTCCTTCGCCAGTGGGGTGATGCCGTATACCGATACATCGGAGCCGAGCGGCCGATCTCGACATCGGCGGCACGAAAAGATTCGGAGGACAGACGTCGGCTCGATGTCGAGGACGGCAACGTCGCTCCGACTGAGGGGTGACAGCGAGCCAGCGGGGCGCGCGGATGGGAAGGACCTACCCGAGATGAAGTACCTGATCATGATCTACGGCAACCAGGAGAAGTGGGACTCGTTCCCGGCGGAGGCGTGGCCGGAGGCCATCGCGAAGCAGGATGCGTTCAACAAGAAGTACCGCGAGACCGGGGAACTGCTCGGGGCCTACGGACTGGCCGACGCGGTGAACGCCAAGCTCGTCCGCCGCGAGAACGGGTTGCCGGCCGTCACCGATGGGCCGTACCTGGAGACCAAGGAGTACCTCGCCAGTTTCTACCTGCTGGACTGCGACAGTGAGGAACGGGCGCAGGAGATCGCGGCGGATATGCCCTTCGCCGCCGAGGAACCCGTCGAGTTGTGGCCGATCCTGCACGAGTCCGCGGCGGACCTGTGAGCGTGGATCGGGGCGTCGAGGACCTGCTGCGCGAGCTGGCACCGCAGTTCCTCGGCGCGCTGGTCCGCCGCTACGGCCAAATCGACTGGTGCGATGACGCTACCCAGGAGGCGCTGCTGGCCGCCTCGGTCCAGTGGCGTACCGAGGGGATACCGGACAACCCGAGAGGCTGGTTGATCACGGTCGCCGCCCGCCGGCTGGTGGACCAGGTACGCGCTGAGCAGTCGCGGCGGCGGCGGGAGCAGTCGCTCGTCGCGGCGACTCCGCAGGCGGAGTTGCTGGGCCGGCCCGCGGACGCCGAGCCGGGTGCGGACCGGGACGACTCGCTGACCCTGCTGTTGCTGTGCTGCCACCCGGCGTTGTCCGCGCCCAGCCAGATCGCGCTGACGC
>JAOPWA010000339.1 GCA_025965915.1 Dactylosporangium sp.
CCACTTCTCGTCCAGCTCCACCATGATCCTGTCCCGGGTGACCTTCGCCACCACACTCGCGGCCGCCACACAGGCCGCCACCCGGTCACCCTTCCAGACAGCGAGCCCGGGCACGTCTAGACCGTCGACGCGGAAGCCGTCGGTGAGCACGTACTCGGGCCGCTGCGGTAACTGGGCGAGGGCTCGGCGCATGCCGGCCAGGTTGCAGACGTGCAGGCCCAGGCTGTCGATCTCGCCGGGAGGGATAACCACGACCGAGTAGGCCACAGCCCGCGTGACGACGTCGCCGTAGATCCGCTCTCGGGCGGCCGGGGTGAGCAGCTTCGAGTCGGTCAGGCCGTCGATCTCGCCGCGCCGGCCGGAAGGCAGGACCACCGCCGCCACGACGAGCGGGCCGGCGCAGGCACCGCGGCCGGCCTCATCGGCGCCGGCGACGAACGCGAAGCCGCGCCGTTGCAGCGCCCGCTCGAGTGCGTACAGCCCGGCGCCGCGGTGCACGACGGTACGGGGCGGGGTCAGCACGGTATCCCCTCCCGGGACAGGTCGCAGAGCAGCTCCGGCAGGGCCGGCGGGTAGTACCGCTCATCGGTGGCCCGCAGTTCCGCCACCGACCACCAGCGGTGGGCGTCCACGCTGGCCCGCTCGATCTCGTCGAGTCCGGCGAAGTCGACCTGCCACGAGTCGACCCGCAGGAGGAAGAAGTCCTGGTCCTGCCGGTACCAGCGGCCGTCGAAGGGAAACTCGACGACCTCGTGGAAGACGGGCTCGCCGACCGCTTCCGGGGCCACCCGCAGGCCGGTCTCCTCGAACAACTCGCGGACCGCACCCTGCGCCGGCGTCTCACCGGCGTCCAGGCCGCCTCCGACGGTGAACCAGTACTGGTGGTGCGGACGGGCCGGGTCGCGGCCGCGAAGCATCAGCACGCGCCGGGAGGCGTCGACCAGCAGCACGCGGGCAGCCCGGCGATGTGTCGCGTCGGGTCGATTCATGGCATGCCCAGCCTACGACCGGCATACGTTCCGTACGCGACCGCCACCCGGGACGGAGGCGTCACGCCTTGGGTGGGTCCGGTACGCGGTCGAACGTGCCCGGCACGGTAAGCCAGGTCCACCGCGCAAACGGCCAGAAGACCACGAAGGCCCGCCCGACCACCGACTTGCCTGGGATCGTGGCGGTGTTGGTGTCTCGGGTGCGCAGGAACTGCTCGCGGGAGTCGCCGGAGTGTGACCGGTGATCTCCCATCACCCACAAGCGATCCTTCGGCACGGTCACGTCGAACGGCTCGTCGCTGGGTAGGTCGGCGGCGCCGTCGGCGTCGTGGAACAGGTAGGGCTCATCGATGGCCCGGCCGTTGACCACCAGCCGGCGCTGCTGGTCGCAGCAGACGACGTGGTCTCCGCCCACCGCGATGACGCGCTTGATGAAGTCGACCTCAGCCGGGTCGCTGCGCCACGAGGTGGGCGACTTGAAGACCACGATCTCGCCCCGGTGCGGTGCGCGGAGGTCGTAGACGACCTTGTTGACGAGCACCCGGTCGTTGATGTTGAGGGTGTGCTCCATCGACTCGGATGGAATGTAGAAAGTCTGCAGCACGAACACGCGAACCAGAAGCGCGACGAGGAACGCCACGATGACGAGAATCGGAAGCTCGCGCCAGAATGAATTCGCTCGCTTGTTGGTCTGCTCGTCGATCACGCGTGGAGCCTACGTCCTCGCCCACTCCGGACGCGTCGAGAACGCGCCGTAAAGGCCGAAGATGCGAGGATCGGCATAGCTACCAGCAGGTCGGGCGCAGCACCCGCGGGTGCCGGACGGACCGGCCCGTGGCGGGGCGCCGCCGCGGCGAAGGGCCTTGGCACTTTGGCGAACGTCGGTGGCACACCCAGGCCCGACCAGTGACTGCCGGGCCACACGATCACGAACGCGCGCCCGATCACATTCTCGATCGGGACCTGCCCCTGGCAGCGCGCGTCCTGTGAGACCAGCCGGTGGTCGCCCATGACGAACATCTGGCCCTGCTCGACGTTGATCGGCCCGAACCGCCGGGAGTGGCACTCCCTTGCGTTCGGTGGCGCGTCGAGCGGCGAGTTGTCGATCACGTAGGGCTCGTCGAGCGGGGAGCCGTTGACGGTGACGCGGCCGTTGGCATCGCAGCAGGCCACGGTGTCGCCGGGCAGACCGATGACCCGCTTGATGAAGTCCTTCTCGCCGGGCTGGCTCACGCCGACGAGGTCACCGACCGTACGACCGAGCTTGGCGAAGAAGCCCGCGTTGGTGTCGACCTGGTTTTCCGGCGCCCAGTTGTCGGTGCCCCGGAACACCACGATCTCGCCGCGTTCCGGCTGGCGCACGTCGTAAACGATCTTGTTGACGAGCACCCGGTCACCGACGGCCAGCCGCGGCTCCATCGACCCGGAGGGGATGAAGAACGCCTGCACGAGGAACGTACGCACGAGCACGGCCAGGCAGAACGCAACGATCAACAGCAGCGGCAGTTCCTGCCACAGCGGCATGTCCTTGCGCCTGCGCCGGGCCCGCGCACCCCACGATGCCCCGTCACCCGGATCTGAGTCGGACTCACGCCGAGGCACGCCGGAGCGGCCACCCTCCGTGCCATAGACACGGGAGGAGCGCTCGTACTGCGTGTACGGTTCGGCGCGGTCGTACGAATCCCGTTGTTGATAGGGGTCGTCGTTGGGCTCCCGATACATCACTGCCGCAAGCCTAGAGGGCCGGCGCTACTTTGGGGAGTCCGCGGACCGACGTCAACTAGCCTGCTTCTCGCGCTTTTCCTTGATCTTGGCGGCCTTGCCCCGCAGCTCGCGCAGGTAGTAAAGCTTCGCCCGGCGAACGTCACCGCGGGTGAGAACCTCAAGACGGTCCAGCGCCGGGCTGTGGAGCGGATAGGTCCGCTCGACGCCCACGCCGAAGCTCACCTTACGGATGGTGAAGGTCTCCCGCAGGCCCGTTCCCTGACGTCGGATCACGACGCCCTGGAAGACCTGAATACGGGAGCGGTTACCCTCGACCACCCGCGCGTGCACCTTGAGCGTGTCACCGGCACGGAAAGCCGGGACGTCCGTCCGCTGCGACTGGGCGTCCAGAGCGTCCAGCAAGTTCATCGCTGCTACATCCTCGTGCTCAAGGCGCACCGAGAACGGCGCGCGGCTGAGAAGAAACTGATTCGCGGCGGGCTTCAGCCCGCGGCAACCCCACTACTTTGCCACATCGGAGGCCGGTACCTGAAATCCGGCCTCTATTAGAAGCGTCACGTCACGTTTGTCCAGATTCTCTGGCGGCACGGCGGCCAGTAGATCCGGTCGGCGCCTCGCCGTGCGGAGCAGCGCCTGATCCCGCCGCCAACGTGCGATCCGCCCGTGGTCGCCCGAGCGCAGGATCTCGGGTACGTCGTGGCCGCGCCAGGTCGCCGGCTTGGTGTAGACCGGCGCCTCGAGCAGTCCGCCGGTGTGCGACTCCTCCAGCAGCGAGTCGGCGTTGCCCAGCACGCCCGGCAGTAGCCGTACCACCGCCTCGAGAATGACGAGGACGGCGACCTCACCGCCGAAGAGCACGTAATCGCCGAGCGACACCTCGGTCACCGGCATCCGGGTCGCGGCGTGGTCGAGTACCCGCTGGTCGATGCCCTCGTACCGGCCGCAGGCGAACACCAGGTGCGAAGCGCCGGCCAGCTCGTGCGCGGCAGCCTGGGTGAACGGGGTCCCCGTCGGCGTCGGGACGACGAGCCGGGCACCGGCAGGCGCCAGGGCGTCGAGCGCCTCCCCCCACGGCTCGGGGCGCATCACCATGCCGGCACCGCCGCCGTACGGGCTGTCGTCGACCGTGCGGTGCACGTCATGGGTCCAGGTACGCAGGTCGTGAAGGGCGACGTCCAGCAGCCCGGACGCGCGTGCCCGTCCGATCAACGACAGGTCGAGCGGTGCGAAGTACTCCGGGAAGATCGTGACGATGTCGACTTTCATGCTGCCCTCAAACTCGTAGATCTTGGACACTTTGCGGGGCTAGAGGCCCGTCAGGTGTCCAAGACCGCGGAAAGAGCTAAAGATCGAACAGCCCCTCGGGCGGGGTCAGCACGACACGACCACCGGCGAGGTCGACCTCGGGAACGATCGCCTTGACGAACGGCACCAGCGCGCTGCGCCCATCCGGGCGGCGCAGGACCAGCAGCTCGGAGGCGGGGGCGTGATCGACCCGGACCACCTCGCCGAGCGGCTCCCCGTCCGGCGTGACGGCAGCCAGCCCGACCAACTCGTAGTCGCTGAACTCGTCCGGACTGTTGCTGCCCGGCAGGTCGTCACTGTTGACGCACAGCAGTACGCCGCGCAGCCCTTCGGCGACGTCACGGTCGTAGACGCCGTCGAAGACGACGAGCAGCCGGCCCTGGTGCGGCCGGACGGTCTCGATGGTGAGCGTCGGGGGCACGTGCGGGGCAGCGCGCCTACCCGGGTCGGTGGCCAGCACCGACCCGGGTGTGAAGCGTTCGGCGGGCTCGTCGGTGCGCACATCGACGAGGACCTCACCGAGAATGCCGTGCGGTCGCGCGATCCGGCCTATGACGAGCAGCATCTGCGACTAGTACGAATCGACGATCTCGACGCGGAGGCCACGCCCGCCGATCGACGTGATCACCTGACGCAGAGCCTTTGCGGTGCGTCCACCGCGCCCGATGACCGTTCCGAGGTCCTCGGGGTGGACGCGAACCTCCAGACGCTGACCGCGCCGGGAGTCGACCATCCGGACGCGCACGTCGTCCGGGTGGTCGACGATGCCCTTGACCAGGTGCTCGAGCGCCGGACGCAACGCGTCAGGCCGTTTCGCCGGTGCCGGCACCAGCCTGCTCCTCCGCCTGCTCGGCCACCGGAGCCTGCTCGGCCACCGGAGCCTGCTCGGCCACCGGAGCCTGCTCGGCCACCGGAGCCTGCTCGGCCACCGGAGCCTGCTCGGCCACCGGAGCCT
>JAOPWA010000356.1 GCA_025965915.1 Dactylosporangium sp.
GATGTTTACCGACTGCCGGAGGAGCACGAGGCGGTTCGGGAGGCGGTGCGGGCGGTCTGTGAGGGCAAGGTGGCGCCGAACGCGGCGGCTGCCGACGAGACGGGGGAGTTTCCGCAGGCGTCCTACGACGCGTTGCGGGCGGCTGACTTTCACGCCCCGCACATTCCGGTGGAGTACGGGGGTGCCGGGGCGGACGCGTTGGCGACGGCGATCGTGATCGAAGAGGTGGCGCGGGTGTGTGCGTCGTCGTCGTTGATCCCGGCGGTCAACAAGTTGGGCACGTTGCCGTTGCTGTTGTCGGGCTGCGAGGAGCTCAAGGGTCGGTACCTGCCCGCGGTGGCGGCCGGTGAGGCGATGTTTTCGTATTGCCTGTCGGAGCCGGAGGCCGGTAGCGACGCGGCGTCGATGAAGACCCGGGCGGAGCGTGACGGCGATCACTATGTGCTCAACGGGGCGAAGCGGTGGATCACGAATGCCGGGGTGTCGGAGTGTTACACGGTGTTCGCGGTGACCGAGTCGGGGGTGGGTGCGCGGGGGATTTCGGCGTTCGTGGTGGAGAAGGCGGATGCGGGGGTGAGTTTCGGGGCGCCGGAGAAGAAGCTCGGTATCAAGGGTTCGCCGACGCGTGAGGTGTACTTCGACAATGTGCGTGTCCCGGCGTCGCGGATGGTCGGGGCGCCGGGTACCGGGTTCGCCACGGCGATGCGGACGTTGGATCACACGCGGGTGACGATCGCGGCGCAGGCGGTCGGGATCGGGCAGGGTGCGCTGGATTTCGCGAAGGGCTATGTGCAGGAGCGCCGGCAGTTCGGCCGGGCGGTGGCGGAGTTTCAGGGGATCCAGTTCATGGTGGCCGACATGGGCATGAAGCTCGAGGCGGCGCGGCAGTTGACGTATGCCGCGGCGGGCAAGTCCGAGCGTGGGGATGCGGATCTGACGTTTTTCGGGGCGGCGGCGAAGTGTTTCGCTTCGGACGCGGCGATGGAGATCACCACTGATGCGGTGCAGTTGCTGGGTGGGTACGGCTATACCAGGGACTTCCCGGTCGAACGCATGATGCGCGACGCGAAGATCACCCAGATCTACGAGGGCACCAACCAGGTGCAGCGCATCGTCATGGCACGCCAACTGCTTCGTGGCTGATATCTCATGAACGAGCAAGTGTCGAACGGGAAGCCCATGTCGTGGCGGGCGCCGCCGCCGGTCCGCCACAATTCTGATCATCGCACTGTGTTGCGGACCCATACTTCGAGGCTGCGACACGTGCGAGGATGACGCCTATGACGGGCGAAGTGTTGTGGGCGCCACCCAGCGATATTCGTGATCACACGCGTGTCGGCACATACCTTCGGTGGCTGTCCGATGAACGTGGCCTCGACTTCGCCGACTACGCCGCGCTGTGGCAGTGGTCGGTCGACGACCTTCCCGCGTTCTGGCGCTCGATCTGGGACTACTTCGACGTGGTGGCGCCCATCGCGCCGACAGACACGCTGGCGGACGCCAGCATGCCGGGGGCGCGGTGGTTTCCGGGCGCCCGGCTCAACTACGCCGAGAACGTCCTGCGCATGCCGGGAATCGGCGACGACGAGCCCGCCGTCCTCGCGTACTCGCAGACCCGCACGCCCGTCACGCTGACCGCGGCCCAACTGCGCGATGAGGTCCGCAGGGTCCGCGCCGGCCTGAAGCGTCTGGGCGTGACGGCAGGTGACCGGGTCGGGGCGTACGCCCCGAACATTCCGGAGACCTATGTACTGATGCTCGCCACCGCCAGCCTCGGCGCGATCTTCTCCAGTTGCGCTCCGGAGTTCGGTACCCGCAGCGTCGTCGACCGGTGGCGGCAGATCGCGCCGAAGGTCCTGGTCGCGGTCGACGGTTACCGCTACGGCGACAAGGCGGTCGACCGCGCGGCAGAGGTGGCGGCCATCCAGGAAGCGTTGCCGTCGCTGGAGCATACGGTCACCGTGTCCTATCTGGACAGTGGCCGGCCGGATGGTTGGGCGGAGCTGGGCAGGCCCACCGACGAGCCGATGGGCTTCGAGCCGGTGCCGTTCGACCACCCGCTGTACGTGCTGTACTCGTCGGGAACCACCGGGCTGCCCAAGCCGATCGTGCACGGTCACGGGGGGATCCTGCTGGAGCACCTCAAGATGCTCGCCCTGCATCACGATCTGGGCCCGGGGGACCGGTTCTTCTGGTTCTCCACCACCGGCTGGATGATGTGGAACCTCCTGGCCTCCGGACCGGCGGTCGGCGCCGCGATCGTGCTCTTCGACGGCAACCCCGCCGCGCCGGACCTCGGTGAGCTGTGGCGGGTCGCCGCCGCCTCCGGCATGACCTACTTCGGCACCTCCGCGCCGTTCATCCTGTCGTGCCGCAAGGCCGGCATCGTGCCGCGCGAGCTGGCCGACCTGTCGACGCTGCGCGGTGTCGGCTCCACCGGGGCGCCGCTGCCACCCGAGGGGTTCCGCTGGGTGTACGAGGCGGTTGGTAAGGACCTGCTGCTGGCGTCGGTGTCCGGGGGCACGGACGTGTGCACCGGGTTCGTCGGCGGGGTGCCGCTGCTGCCGGTGTACGCCGGGGAGATCTCGTGCCGGTGCCTGGGCGCGAGGGTCGAGTCCTTCGGGGCCGATGCCAAGCCGGTGATCGGTGAGCTGGGTGAGTTGGTGATCACTGCCCCGATGCCGAGCATGCCGGTCGGACTGTGGGGCGACGAGGACGGCGAGCGCTACCGGGAGGCGTACTTCGACGTGTACCCGGGGGTCTGGCGGCACGGCGACTGGATCACCATCGACGAGCGGGGCTCGTGCGTGATCACCGGCCGGTCGGACGCCACGCTCAACCGTGGTGGGGTACGTCTGGGCACCGCCGAGTTCTACTCGGTGGTGGAGGGGCTCGACGGAGTCGTCGACTCCGTGGTGGTGCACCTGGAGGACCCGAGCGGTGGCGCGGGGGAGTTGCTGTTGTTCG
Organism: Dactylosporangium sp.; assembly: GCA_025965915.1. GTDB lineage: Bacteria > Actinomycetota > Actinomycetes > Mycobacteriales > Micromonosporaceae > Planosporangium. The sequence continues at coordinate 2,968 of JAOPWA010000356.1, forward strand.
TGGTGCTCGACGAAGGCCTCGACCTCGATGACGCCATGCGTTCCCGGATCGCCCGCGAACTGCGGACCGCGCTGTCGCCCCGGCACGTGCCCGACGACATCTTCCAGGTCCGGGCCGTGCCACGGACCCTCTCGGGAAAGAAGCTCGAGGTGCCGGTCAAGCGGATCCTCAGCGGTACGCCGGCGGAGTCGGCCGCCGCGAAGGGCGCGCTGGTCAACCCCGAGTCGCTGACGGCGTTCGAGCGGCTGGCCGCGTCCCGGCACCCATGATCACGAAAGGACGTGGGTGATCCGTTCGGCGTCCCGGCGGCGGTCGAGCGCCGCGGGGTCGAGGTTCGCGCACAGGACGATCGACGCACCGGCGACGAGCGGGGTGAGCAGCCACTTCAGGGGATGGACCGCATCGGCCGCGGCCACGAGCACCCGGTCGGTCGGGCCGATGCCGCGCGTGGCGGCCCGCTTGCGAGCGACCGCGCAGAGTTCTGCGTGGGTGGTGCCGTCGGTCATCGCCGGGTCCGCGTCGCGGATCGGAGCGTACGGGCGGAAATGGTCACCGTGGCCGCGTACCTCGGCGACGTAGTCGACGAAGCCCTCGGGCACCTGCCGCATCGGAAGCGCCATCGGGGCGAGGCCGAGCACGAACTTGTCGCCCGTCCCGGGTACGGCGTCGAGCCGGTCGGCGGTGACGAAGCCGACCTCGGCCGGGCTGGTGCCACCCGCCAGGGACGGGTCCTCGTACTCGACCACGAGCCCCGCTGACCAGGCGCCGAGCAGGACGGCGGCGGTCTGCCAATGCGGCGGCAGCACGACCGCCGCGGCGTCTCCGGTGATCAGGCCGCAGCCGTCGACGAGCAGGTTCGCCGTCTTGGCGACCCAATTTTCCAATGTCGTACCGGAGAGTTCGTTCCGCTCACCGGTCGCTTCGTCGTAGAAAGTAAGCAGTGGTCGGGTCGGGTCTGCGTCGATAGCAGCACGAAATGCGGCGTATACGTTACTAAAACCGCCTTGGGAAGATATAACCACGAGGTACTCCAAAACGGACGAATGGCGGTAGGGCGTGAGCGGCATGCGGGCACGGTCACGGCGACGATACCGGCTGATTTCAGCGGGGGTCGTGGCCGCGGCGGCGGTTCCGTTGATGGCGGCCGGCGTGGGGAGCGCCGACCGGGTGCCAACGGTTGTCCAACTTGCTCGCGGGGTCGGTGGCGAGACGGCCAACCGTGCGGTGACCCGGGCGCCGGCGGAAGCTCCGCCCGCCGGCCCGACCCCGGCTGCCGGTCCAACCGCGTCCGGGATCGCTCCCGCCGTTGTCCGGCTGCGACTGGGCCGCTTCGACGCACCCGCCACCGACGCGGTCGCCCGGATGGGCGTGCCCGAAGGGGTGCCCCTCGCGGTGGGCTTCCCGACCCAGAAAGATGCCCGCTCGCTCAGCCTGACCCGCGAGGGCCTGGCGCCGTTCCGTGCCGCCGGCGTGACCTGGACCGGCCCCGCGGACGGGATCAGTGTCGCCGTGCGCAGCCGGACCGGTACGGACCCCTGGCGCCCCTGGCAGGCCGCCGCGCCCGCCGGCGGTTTCGAGGGGGCCGGACCGGCGGTGCGGCAGGGAGGCCAACTGGTCTGGCTCGGCGTTGGTGACGCCGTCGAGGTGACCGTCACCTCCGTGGGCACGACCGCGCCGGACGACGTGGCGGTCGACCTGATCGATCCGCGTGAGGCGCCCGGGGACGCGGTGCCGGTGCCGTCCGTGACCACCGCTTCGGTCGACGCCTCCCGGGTCGGGCGGCCGCCGATCCACAGCCGGGCCGAGTGGGCGGCCGACGAGCGGCTGATGAACTGGCCCCCGCAGTACGCGCCCACCGTGCGCGCCCTCGCCTGGCACGACCAGTCGGTCGGCGGCGACTACGCCGAGACCGACGTCCCCGGGATACTGCGGGCGCTCTTCTACTACGACGCGGTCAGCCGCGGCTGGGGCGACGTCGGTGACAACGTCCTGGTGGACCGGTTCGGCCGGCTCTGGGAAGGCCGTTACGGCGGGCTGTCGCGGGCCGGCATCGGCGCGCACACCCCCGGGCGCAACGTCGGTACCGCCGGGATAGGGGTGTTGGGCGGGCCCGCCCCCATCCAGGCGTCGACGCAGACGGCGACGCCGGCCGTCGAGGCCGTGGCGCGCTACGTCGCCTGGAAGCTGTCCATCGGCCCCGCCGTCGACCCGCGTGGTGACACGACGCTGTCGGGTGCGGCGGCCGGGTCCCCGGCGGGTGGTTCGACGGGTGCCGCGAAGCCGGGTGCCGCGAGCGGGCGGGCGAAGTCGACGTCGGCGCACACGCCGCCCCCTGCCACCACGCCGCGGGTCTTCGGGACCGACGAGGCGGTGGCGGCGGCCGTCCTGCCGACGGTCCGGGACCGGGCTTACGCGCTGATGGGCGCCTGGACCAGGCCGCAGACGATGCGACGCACGCTGGCCATGTGGAACCCCGCTCGCGCGACGTTGACCGAACTGGGCGGTGCGACAGCGGCGTGGGCAGGGCAGCCGGGCGACGTGCCGGTGCCGGCCGACTACGACGGTGACGGCCAGTTGGACATCGCGACCTGGTCGCCTGCGACCGGGGTGTGGACGATCCAGAACTCCAGTGGGGGGACCACCGAGAGCTTCGTGCTCGGCCAGCGCGGCGACGTGCTGGTGCCGGCCGACTATGACGGCGACGGGCGGGCCGAGCCGGCGACGTTCACGCCGACGACCGCCACGTGGCATGTCCGTGGCGCCGCCGACATGGTGTACGGACGGCCCGGAGACCGGCCGGTGCCGGCCGACTACACCGGTGACGGGCGGGCCGACCCAGCCGTATACCGGGCGAAGAGCGGTCTCTGGGAGATCCGGGGGATCGGCAAGGTCAGCCTCGGCTCGGCGTGGCATGTTCCGGTGCCCGCCGACTACGACGGCGACGGCAAGGCCGAGCCCGCCACCTTCTCGCCGCAGTCGGGCCGTTGGTACGTGCGGGGAAAGCCGACGGTGCAGTTCGGGGCGCCCGGCGACGTGCCGGTGCCGGGGCAGTACGACGGTGACGGGAAGGCTGATCTTGCGGTCTGGCGTCCGCCGGCTCGCGGCGCGGCAACCGGTACCTGGATCATCCGCGGGGTGGGAAACTATCCTCTCGGCACCGTGGGTGATGTGCCGACGACATTGGGATAGTCGTTTTGTCAATTCCAGCCCGGGTACCCGTTGTGGACATCGGGCGGTAGGCCAGGGGCAGTAGGCTGGCGACCAGACGCCGAACCGCGCACACCGCGGCACCGGCTTGGTTGGCTCCGCGTACAGTGCGGAGTGTTACCGACCGGTGTCGAGACGGTGTGCACCGCAACGAGTGCGAGGAGCTGCCCAGTGATCCCCGGCCGCCCGCCCCGCGTGCTATTCGATGCCACGAGTGTCCCGGCCGACCGTGGCGGGGTGGGGCGTTATGTCGATGGCCTGCTCGGCGCGTTGGGCACCATGGACGCCGATCTGGCCGTGGTCTGCCAGCGTACGGACGCCGAGCGCTACGCCAGGCAATTGCCCGCGGCCAAGGTGATCGCCGCTCCCGCCGCGGTGGCTCACCGCCCGGCCCGGCTGGCGTGGGAGCAGACGGGCCTGCCGTTGCTCGCCCAGCAGGTCGGGGCGCAGGTGCTGCACTCCCCGTTCTACACATGCCCCCTGCGCGCCAACAGCCCGGTTACGGTGACAGTGCACGACGCGACGTTCTTCACAGAACCGGAGCACTACGACAAAACCCGTCGTACCTTCTTCCGGTCGGCGATCAAGACCTCGCTACGCCGTGCCAGTCGGGTGATCGTGCCGAGCAAGGCGACCCGGGACGAGTTGATCCGGCTGCTGGACGCCGACCCCACGCGGATCGACGTGGCCTACCACGGCGTCGACGCCCAGGCCTTCCACGTGCCGAGCGAGGACGAGAAGGCCCGGGTACGGGCGCGGCTCGGCCTTGGCGGCACCAAGTACATCGCCTTCCTCGGTGCCAAGGAGCCGCGTAAGAACGTGCCCAACCTGATTCGGGGCTGGGCCGACGCCGTCCGGGACCGGGAAGACCCGCCGGCGCTGGTCATCGCGGGTGGGCAGGGCCACGATGACGAGATCGACCAGGCGGTCGGTGAGGTCCCGCCGCACCTGCGGCTGCTGCGCCCCGGCTATCTGCGCTACGCCGACCTGCCGGGCTTCCTCGGTGGTTCGCTGGTTGCGGCGTACCCGTCGTACGGCGAGGGTTTCGGCCTGCCGATCCTCGAGGCGATGGCCTGCGGTGCGCCGGTGCTCACCACACCCAGACTGTCACTGCCGGAGGTCGGGGGCGAGGCGGTCGCCTACACCGGGCCCAACTCCGACGAGATCGCAGCCGATCTGAGCGCACTGCTCGACGACGAGCCGCTCCGGGCGAGCCTGGCCAAGGCGGGAGTCGACCGGGCGAAGGAGTTCACCTGGGAGTCCAGCGCCGAGGTGCACCTGGCGGCCTGGGCGCGGGCCGCTTCGGGCGGCGGTAACGGCATCGTCACCATTCCCGAGCGAATGTTCCGTCAATAGCGGTGACAACGTCCAACACCCCACCCGGGGTGCACCCCCGATCTTCCTGCCGACATGATGGTCGCGTGTTCTATGCGGTCATTCCCGCAGGCGGTAGTGGCACTCGATTGTGGCCTCTGTCGCGCGCCGGGCATCCCAAGTTCCTGCATGCGCTTACCGGCACGCCGGCAACCCTGCTGCAGGCCACCGTCCACCGACTCGGTGCGCTCGCCGATCCCGAGTCGACCTATGTGGTGACCGGTGTCTCCCACGCGGCCGCGGTCGCCCGTCAGCTTCCGGCGCTGCCCGACGCCAACATCCTCGTCGAGCCGTCCCCGCGGGATTCCTGTGCCGCGATCGGCCTCGCGGCCGCGATCATCGCGACGCGGGATCCGCACGCCGTGATGGGTTCGTTCGCAGCCGACCATCTGGTTCGTGACGGTGACGCCTTCACCGCGGCGGTCCTCTCGGCCGTTGACGGCGCCCGCGACGGCCTGTTGATGACCATCGGAATCACCCCGACCCACCCGGAGACCGGCTACGGGTACCTGCGCTGCGGAGAAGCCGTCGGCGAAGGTCCGGTCAGTCGGGTGGAGGAGTTCACCGAGAAGCCGCCGTACGACGTGGCCGTCTCCTATGTGGAGTCCGGGCGGTACTTCTGGAACGCCAGCATGTTCATCTGGCGGGTCGACGTGTTCCTCGCCGAACTGCACCGCCAGCAGCCACAACTGCACGCCGGCCTGACGCGGATCGCGGCCGCCTGGGACAGTGCGGAGCGGGAGCGGGTCCTCGGCGACGTATGGCCGACCCTGCCGAAGATCTCGGTCGACTACGCGGTCATGGAGGGCGCTGCCGCCACCGGCATGGTCGGCACCGTGCCCGGGGACTTCGGCTGGACCGACGTCGGCGACTTCGACACCCTCGGCGACGTGCTGGAGCGTGACGAGCGCGGCAACGTCGTGATCGAGGCCGACGACGGCACGGTCGGCAAGTCCGATGTCGTGCTGCATGACACCGACCGCACGGTGATCGTTCCCCGCTCCGGCCGGCTGGTGACGGCCGTCGGCGTACAGGATCTGGTCATCGTCGACACGTCGGACGCGTTGATGGTGTGCTCACGCGACCGCGCCCAGGACGTCAAGAAGCTGGTCGACAGCCTGAAGGAGCGCGGAGACTCCGGCCACGTCTGAGGTGTCAGCGGGGCACACCTATCGCCAGCAGGCCGAGTGGCTCGTGACCGGGCGGCACCGCGGCCAGGTCGATGATCGTCGCGGCGTCGGCCCGCACCCATGCGGTGGCCAGGCCGGCCGACGCGAGCGCCGCCCGCAGCCGATGTACGGTCGCGCCCGCACCGGCGACCGTCCAGCGGTCGGCGTCGGCGGGCACGTGCGCTACGACCACCTCGGCCGTACCGCTCGGAGCCAGGTCGCGCAGCTTGTCGCGTACTCCGGCGTCGGTCACGTGTGTGAACGCGGCGCCAGCCGCACCGACTCCGCCAGCCGCACCGACAGCGACGCCGACCTCGGCGAGCGCGGTCGCCACCAGTTCCGGTCCCACCGGAGTGTGGGCGAACTCGGTCGCGTCGGCGAGGGCGGCCGCCTCGGCCCGGCCCAGCGCCCGTGCCTCGGCCGTACCGAGCGAGAACATGTCCTGCTCGGCGTCGCGCACCAGCGCCCGGGCGCCCGGGCCGTCGTCGTCGGTCACGCCACCGTATCCGCGGATCACGGCGACGGGTACCTGGTCGTACTTGCCTTTGACCAGCTCGCCGGCGCCGGCGAGTTCGTCGATGTCGGCCATCTGGGTGACCTGTAGCTCATTCCCGTACGGGTCGACGTCGCCCCGGTAGTCGCGCACCGGGACCACTCCTGCCGCGCCGATGGCCACGTCGGTGAGGCCCAGTCGCCACGGCCGACCCATCGTGTCCGTGACCACGACCCCGACCCGCCGGCCGTAACGCTCGAGCAGAGCGGCGCGCAGGCTCCGGGCCGACGCGTCGGGATCAACCGGGAGCAGGACCAGCCGGGAGCGCTCGACATTGGAGGCGTCGATGCCGGCAGCCGCCATCACCAGGCCGTGGTGCGTCTGCACGATGCGGGTCGGGCCACGCCGGGCCACCACACGGGCGGTCTCGGCGGCGAGCACCGCATCGCGTACGGCCTCGCGTTCGGGCCCGGCTTCCGGTACTTCGACCAGGCGCCCTTCGGCCTTGCTCACGATCTTGCTTGTGACGACGAGCACGTCGCCGTCGGAGATCCAGGCAGCGGCGGCCATGATGAGCGCGGCCAGGTCGGCCTTTGGCGTGACTTCCCCGATACCGGTGACCGGAACGATCTCAAGCACGGGCCACCTCCAACGCGGCTCGCACGATCTCGGCGGTGGACCGCTCGTCCCGCATCCAGAGATCGTGGCTGCGGACGGTCACGCCGGGGATCGTCACGCCGGCATCCGTCGTGTCGACCAGCCAGCCGTCGAGCAGGCCACCGGTGCTCCGCGCGCCGTACAGGTTGCCCACGCCGGCCGCGCTGCACTCGGTCTGTACGGCCGCCAGGCACTTGTCGGCCATCCCGCGCACCGGCGCGCCACCGATGATGGGGGAAATGCCGACGACCGGTGCGGTCAGAGCCTCTCGGATCCCGCCCACGGCGAGGATCGGGGCGACGCTGACGACCGGGTTGCTGGGCGCGACGAGAACCACGTCGGCGGCTGACAGCGCCTCGAGCACACCGGCGGCAGGCTTGCTGGCCTCGGCGCCGACGAAGACGAAGCGCTTCGCGGGCAGCGCGGCCCGGTGACGCACCCACCACTCCTGGAAGTGGATGGCGCGCTGCCCCTCCTCGGTCTCCACCACGACATGGGTCTCGACCCTGTCGTCGGTGGCGGGTAGCAGGCGTACCCCCGGCTGCCAGCGGGCGCACAGCGCCTCCGTGACCGCCGACAGCGGGTATCCGGCGTCGAGCATCCGGGTGCGGACCAGGTGGGTGGCGATGTCGCGGTCGCCCAGGCCGAACCAGGCCGGCTCGGCCCCGTAGGCGGCCAGTTCCTCCTTGACCGTCCAGGTCTCGCCCTGCCGGCCCCAGCCGCGCTCCGGATCGGCGGCCCCGCCCAGGGTGTACATGACGCTGTCGAGGTCGGGACAGATGCGCAGGCCGTGCAGGGTGACGTCGTCACCGACGTTGACCACGGCGGTCACTCCGGAACCGGACTCCCGCGCGACCGCGCGCACCCCGGCGAGAAACTTGGCCCCGCCGATGCCACCGGCCAGTACGACGATCTGCATGCCTGCCATCCTCGCCTACCGGCCCGACCGCGGCTTTCCGGCCCCACGGTCTGGTGATCACCTCGCTCGGCGCGTGATCTCGCCGAGCGCGCGGGTACTAGGCTCCGACGGGGCATTCCGGTCCACCGGGCCGCGGTGACCAGGCAAGCAGAACCGCCGACCTGACACACCCTGGGGGCAGCCGTGACCAGCCAGCCGAGCGACACCCCGGCGTCCATGCCGACCGGTCCCGGCCGTTCGCCGGGCGGCCCCAGGCCGGTCGACAACCCGACCGGGCCGGGGGAGAGGACCGCCCGGCAGTTCACCGACCCGCTGCGGCAGCCGGCCGCGTTCGTACTCCTCGCCGCGAACGGGCTCATCCTGCTGTTCGCGGTCATGGACATGCTCGTGGTCTTCGAGGACTGGTCGGGAAACTTCCTGACCCGCGCCGGCAGTTCGTACGTCGACTTCGTCGGCATCGTGTCGATCGGCTTCCCGCTGCTCGCCGTGCTGTTGGCCACCCACATCAAGCCACGGGTACCGCAGGCCAGGCTCATCACCGCCCTGGCGCTCGTGGAGTATGGCGTGTCCGCCCTGTTCGGCGCGTTGTGCCTGCTGGTGGACTTCCTGCACGGCGTGACCGATAGCCAGACGACCCTCGGGATCAGCCCGGCCCGGCGCGCGTTCGAGGACTTCCTGGTGCGGGCCGGCGAGTTCACGGTACTGATGGTCGCCGCGTTCGCGGTGTTCCAGCTCTTCCAGGCCCTGTACGCGAGTATCCGGCCGGTCGCGGCCAACCCGCCCTACGGCCAGCCCGGCTACCCGCCCGCCTACGGCCAGCCCGGCTACCCGTCGGCGTACGGCCAGCCGACCTACCCGTCCGGCTTCCACCCGTATGGCCAGCAGGCGACCGGGTACGGCGGCTCGCAGAGCGCCTGGCCCGCCGCCCAGTCCCCATACGGCACCCCGTCGCCCTACGGCACGCGGTCGCCGGCACAGCAGGTGTACCCCCCGCCGGTCGCCGCACCGGCGCCGATCTCGCCCGAGATGCCGGCGGAGCCTGCGCCGGCGGAGCCTGCGCCACCCGGCGAGCCGGACCCGCGCTCGGAATCCGGGCCGGCCATGGGCGACGACGCGCAGGCTACCCAGCCGATCCAGCGTCCGGCGGACGACGCGCAGGCTACTACCCAGCCGGTCCAGCGGCCAGCAGGTCCAGAGGGGCCCACCCAGCAGTGGATGCGACCCTGACGCCGGCGGCACCGCGCCGCGTGCGCTTTCCGGCACAGGGCCTACTGTTGATCAGATGAGCACCGGTGGGAGCCAGCCGACGTCCGACAGTGGCATGCGGCGTGCGCTGCGCCGCGCTTCAGACGGGCGTCCCCTGGACGCTGGCGAGGCCACGACGCTGCTTGCCGCTCGGGGAGAGGCCTACGACCAGCTCCTCGCGATCGCCGCCGGGGTGCGCGACGCGGGTCTCGCCGACGCGGGGCGGCCGGGCGTCGTGACGTACTCGAAGAAGGTTTTCATCCCGCTCACCCGGCTGTGCCGGGACCGCTGCCACTACTGCACGTTCGTGACGGTCCCGCACCGGGTTCCGGCGCCGTACCTCGATCGCGACGAGGTGGTGGCGATCGCCCGGCAGGGCGCCGAGCTGGGCTGCAAGGAGGCCCTGTTCACCCTCGGCGACCGCCCGGAGGCGAGGTGGCCGCAGGCCAGGACCTGGCTTGACGAGCGCGGGTACGACTCCACGCTGGACTACGTACGCGCCTGCGCGATCGCCGTGCTCGAGGAGACCGGACTGCTGCCGCACCTGAACCCCGGCGTGATGTCCTGGGCGGAGTTGCAGCGACTCAAGCCGGTCGCGCCGAGCATGGGCATGATGCTGGAGACGACCGCGACCCGGCTGTGGTCCGAACCGGGCGGGCCGCACTACGGGTCGCCGGACAAGGAACCGGCGGTCCGCCTGCGGGTGTTGGAAGACGCCGGCCGGGTCGGGGTGCCCTTCACCACCGGCATCCTCATCGGCATCGGTGAGACGCCGGCGGAGCGGGTCGACGCCCTGTTCGCCATCCGGCGGATCGCCCGCGAGTACGGGCACATCCAGGAAGTCATCGTGCAGAACTTCCGCGCCAAGCCGGACACCGCGATGCGCGGGATGCCCGACGCGGAGCTGCGCGACCTCGCGGCCACGGTGGCGGTCGCCCGCCTGGTGCTCGGTCCGAAGGCCCGCATCCAGGCGCCGCCCAACCTGATCTCCGGCGAGTACGAGCTTCTGCTGCGCGCCGGCATCGACGACTGGGGCGGTGTCTCCCCGCTGACGCCCGACCACGTCAATCCCGAGCGCCCGTGGCCGCAGATCGACGAACTGGCGCGCCGAAGCGCCGCCGCCGGTTTCACGCTGCGTGAGCGTCTGACCGTCTATCCGGAGTACGTTCAGCGCGGCGAGGCGTGGATCGACCCACGGGTCTGGGGCCACGTGACGGCGCTGGCGGACCCGGCGACGGGACTGGCGGTCGAGGACGCCCGACCGGGCGGCCTCCCATGGCAGGAGCCCGACGGCGGATTCGCGAGCACCGGTCGCACGGATCTGCACGCGACGATCGACACGACCGGCCGCAGCGCGGACCGGCGCGGTGACTTCGACTCGGTGTACGGCGACTGGGCGGAGGTTGCCGCCCATGTGCGGGCGGCCCCGGAGCGCCTTGACGGTGACGTGAAGGCCGCGTTGTCGCTCGCCGCCACCGATCCCGCCGCGCTGTTGGACCGTGAGCGCGAGGCCCTCGCCCTGTTCGCCGCCGACGGCGAAGCGCTCGACGAGCTGGCGCGCATCGCCGACGACCTGCGTCGGGACGCGGTCGGCGACGACGTCACGTACGTGGTCAACCGCAACATCAACTTCAGCAACGTCTGCTACGTCGGCTGCCGATTCTGCGCGTTCGCCCAGCGCGAGCGCGACGCCGACGCGTACCGGCTCTCCGTCGACCAGGTCGCCGACCGCGCCGAGGAGGCGTGGCGCGCCGGCGCGACCGAGGTCTGCATGCAGGGCGGCATCGATCCGAAGTTGCCGGTGTCGATCTATCCGGAGCTCGTACGGGAGATCAAGCGCCGGGTGCCGGGCATGCACGTCCACGCGTACAGCCCGATGGAGATCGTGACCGCGGCCGCAAAGGCCGGCGTGTCCGTTCGGGAATGGCTCACCGAGCTGCGCGCGGCGGGCCTGGACACGATCCCCGGTACGGCCGCCGAGATCCTCGACGACGAGGTGCGGTGGGTGCTGACCAAGGGCAAGCTGCCGGCGGCGACCTGGGAGGAGGTCGTGACCACCGCGCACGAGCTGGGTATCCGGTCCAGCTCCACGATGATGTACGGGCACGTCGACAACCCTCGGCACTGGCTGGGCCATCTGCGTACCCTCGCGCGGCTGCAGGACCGCACCGGGGGCTTCACCGAGTTCGTCGGGCTGCCGTTCGTACACAACAACGCGCCGATCTATCTCGCGGGGATCGCGCGTCCGGGACCGACGTGGCGCGACAATCGGGCGGTGCACGCGATGGCCCGGGTGCTGCTGCATGGGCGGATTGCCAATATTCAGTGCTCCTGGGTGAAGCTCGGTGACGAGGGCACGGTCGCGCTGCTGCGTGGCGGCGCGAACGACCTCGGCGGCACGCTGATGGAGGAGACCATCTCGCGGATGGCCGGCAGCGAGCATGGCTCCGCCCGTACGGTGGAGCAGTTGCACCGGATCGCGGCGGCCGCGGGGCGGACGGCGCGTGAGCGGACCACCACGTATGCCGCGGCTCGCTGAGTCCGCCAGCAATCAGACGATTGGTCTGATTTTGTCCGTCTAACCGGCTCCGACTACTCCACGTTTAGTGGAATTGGAACGCGACACGCCGAAGATGTCAAAAAGGGCGTTACCAAACAACGGCTCGGTCGATAACCGCTACGACGTCGCGGAGTTGGCCGGTGCACATAGTGGTGATCCGGACGAGGACAGGCGTCGCTGGGGAGAGTTTCAGGGCTGGGCCTATTTATCAGGTTCGGCTTGACGGCGCGAGCATTACACGCGTGTAATTTCACTGGGGATGTTCAATCAGGGCGCTGAGAAGTGCTCTGTTTCGGGCAAATCGGAACGCGCTTTCGACTACAGGATGCGCCTTCCGCGTGGGGGGTTGCGCCGGCATAGTGTCCGGCGCGCGAGAAGGAGGCACGCTGATGGACGGCCGAGGTGTTGTGGCCGACCTGCTGGGTAACGCACCGGAGTGGCAGGAGCGCGCATTGTGCTCGCAGACCGATCCGGAAGCGTTCTTTCCCGAGAAGGGGGGCTCGACCCGCGAGGCAAAGCGCATTTGCTCGCGGTGCGACGTGAAGGCTGACTGCCTGGAGTACGCGCTCGGCCATGACGAGCGGTTCGGCATCTGGGGTGGGCTGTCGGAGCGCGAACGTCGCAAGCTCAAGCGTCGGGCGGCATAGCAGGCGGGGATAGAAAGCTTGCGCGAGGGCGGGCATCGGATCGTGAGATCCGGTTCCGCCCTCGCCGCGTTTGTGCGCGGGTGCGAACGACGGGACGGCGGGGACTAATCGAGGTCTTCCGGTGCCACGCCGAGCAGGTTGGCGACCTGTTCGATGATGACGTCGTGCACGAGATCGGCCAGGTCTTCGCGGTCGACCGCCCGGAACTCGAGTGGTCGCCGGTAGAGCACGATCCGTGGCGGCACGCCATGGCGGCCAGGCCGGCCGGGCAGCAGCCGGGCCAGCGGCACCTCCCCGTCTTCGAGCACGTCGGAGTCGTAGACGTTGAGATCGGGTGGGACGTCCTCGACCGCGAACTCCACCCCGGCCAGTTCCTTCGAGAACCGCTGCTCGAGCGCTTCGACCGAGTCGAGCACCAGATCGTCGAAGATCTCCGCGCGGGTGCGCGAGAGCGGCGCCGAGGCGGGCACGAGCCGACCGCGCAGCCCTCGCCCGTGACGGTCGCGGCCGCGCCGGCCCGGCCCGCCGTTGCCCGGAGCTGCGTGGCGGCGGTGGTCAGGACTGCTCACGCCCGTCAGACTAGCGCCGGCCCCTGACATGCCCGTACGGCGCACCAATTGGTGTGTCCCATTCGTGATCGTGAGGTTTCGGCGTGTCGCGGGGCCAGCATGGCGTGCCTCGCGGTTTGGGGCGATAACGTTCCGCCGTGAGGTCACCACGACGCTGCTCCCGCAATGGCTGTCCCCGGCAGCCCGTCGCGACGCTGACCTATGTCTATGCCGATTCGACCGCGGTTGTCGGTCCGTTGGCCGCGTTCGCCGAGCCCCACTCGTACGATCTGTGCGAGCAGCACGCACGTAGCCTGACCGCGCCGCGCGGCTGGAACATGGTCCGCCCTGACGGAAAGTTCGAACCCCCGCCGCCAAGCAGTGATGATCTTGTCGCGCTCGCCGACGCCGTCCGCGAGGCCGCCCGGCCGCCGGTGGAGCGAGACGAGATGGACCACGACCCGGGCCGGGTCGGGCGTCGCGGCCACCTCCGCGTGATCCCCCCGGGCGCCTGACCCTCCTGATTCCTGAGGAGGGCGCCCCTCTTGGGCCGCGCTTTTGAGGAGGGCGCCCCTCTTACCGTCTATCCGGTGAGAGGGGCGCCCTCCTCACGAACAGGGGAACTTCTCAGATGCGCGTCCACGCTTCCGTCAGTACGGTACGCAGGATCTGCTCGATCTCAACGAAGTGCGACTCGTCGCAGATCAGCGGCGGAGCGAGCTGGATGACCGGGTCACCGCGGTCGTCCGCGCGGCAGTACAGGCCGGCGTCGAAGAGCGCCTTCGACAGGAAGCCGCGCAACAACCGTTCGCACTCGTCGTCGTTGAACGTCTCCTTGGTCGCCTTGTCCTTGACCAGTTCGATGCCGAAGAAGTATCCGTCGCCACGGACGTCGCCGACGATCGGCAGGTCGGTCAGGCGCGAAAGGTAGGACCGGAACAGCTGCGAGTTGGCCCGGACGTGGCCGTTGAGGTCCTCGCGTTCGAAGACGTCCAGGTTGGCCAGGCCCACCGCGGAGGCGACCGGGTGGCCGCCGTACGTGATGCCGTGGGCGAACGAGCTCGAGCCGTTCAGGAACGGCTCGGCCAGCCGCTCGGAGGCGATCATCGCGCCGAGTGGGACGTACCCGGAAGTCAGGCCCTTGGCCGAGGTGATGATGTCGGGCTGGTAGCCGTACCGCTGGGCGCCGAAGTACTCGCCGAGCCGGCCGAACGCGCAGATCACCTCGTCGGAGATGAGCAGAACGTCGTAGCGGTCGCAGATCTCGCGTACCCGCTGGAAGTATCCGGGCGGTGGCGGGAAGCAGCCACCGGCGTTCTGCACCGGCTCCAGGAACAGGCACGCGACGGTGTCGGGCCCCTCGAACTCGATCGCCTCCGCGATGCGGTCGGCGGCCCAGATCCCGAACTGCTCCTCGGTCATCGACTCGTCGGGCCTGCGGTAGTAGTTCGTGTTCGGCACCCGGAACGTCGACGGGACCAGCGGCTCGAACTCCTGCTTGAGCTCCGGAATGCCGGTGATCGACAGGGCGCCCATCGAGGTGCCGTGGTAGGCGATCGACCGTGAGATCGCCTTGGTCTTCATCGGCTTACCGACCTGCTTGAAGTAGCTGCGCGCGAGCTTCCAGGCGCTCTCGACGGCCTCGGAGCCGCCGGTGGTGAAGAAGACCCGGTTGAGGTCGCCGGGGGCCAGGTCGGCGAGCCGGTCGGCCAGCTCGATCGCCTTGGGGTGCGCGTACGACCACAGCGGGAAGTACGCGAGCTCCGCGGCCTGCTTGGCGGCGGCTTCGGCCAGCTCGGTGCGGCCGTGGCCGACCTGCACCACGAACAGTCCGGAGAGGCCGTCGAGGTAGCGCTTGCCGTGCGAGTCGTACACGTACGGGCCGGAGCCGCGCACGATCACGGGTACGTCGGTCTTCGCGTACGCGGACAGGCGGGTGAAGTGCATCCAGAGATGGTCGCGAGCAGCGGCGTACATCAGATCGTCGTCGGTCATCGGGTCCCCCACGCGTAGGTTTGCTTGGTGAGTTTGAGGTAGACGAATGTCTCCGTCGCGGTGACGCCGGGGACGGTTCGGATGGTGTCGTTGAGTAGGTGCAGAAGGTGGTCGTCGTCGGTGCAGACCAGTTCGGCGAGGAGGTCGTAGCCCCCGGCGCAGATGACGACGTAGTCGACTTCCGGGATGGCGGCGATGGCGTCGGCGGCCGCCCGCAGGTCGCCGGTCACCTTGATGCCGATCATCACCTGGCGTCTGAAGCCGAGCATGAGGGGATCGGTCACGGCGACGATCTGCATCACGCCGGTATCGAGTAGCCGCTGGACCCGCTGGCGGACCGCCGCCTCCGACAGCCCCACGATCTTCGCGAGCGCGGCGTACGACATGCGGCCGTCGCGCTGGAGCTGCTCGATGATCCGCTTGTTGACGTCGTCCAGTACCGGCTCTATCACACCATGGATTCTCGCCCGATATCCCTCTTTTGGCAACCGAATCCGTTGGGGTTGAGCGCAATCTGTCAGGATTCCGCAGGAGCGGGGCACCCGCCATGGGCACCCCGCTCCTGTCTTCCGGTGTTCCTGATCTACTCGGCTACTCCGTTTCGACGAGTTCGCCGTGCTCGCCGATCGCGACACCGTCGCGCATCGTGGAGCCCTGGAAGTACGACGGGCGCATCACGTTCCACACGATCATCAGCACCACGCCGAGCAGGATCGACCCGATCCCGAGTACGAACACGCCACCGATACCGAACGGATGCGTCTGACCGTAATCCGGGGCGAGCGAGTCCCACGCCGTCTTGACGAACGCGGCGAGCAGAATGAGGGCGCCGACGACCGGCAGGATGACCTTCAACCACAGGTCCTTCGTGGTGCGCCCCGGCTCGTTGCGGAAGTACCAGGCCGAGGCGAAACCGGTCAGTCCGTAGTAGAACGCGATCAGCAGGCCGATCGACAGGATGAGGTCGTTGAGCGATCCGGGGCTGAGCCAGGTCAGTCCGGCGTAGAACACCACCGACGCGATGCCCATCGCCCAAGTCGACGCCGTCGGGGTCTGGTAGCGCGGGTGCACGTCGCCGAACGCCTTCGGCAGGGCCTTGTACGCGGCCATCGACAGCGTCGTCCGGGCGGTCGGCAGGATCGTGGTCTGGGTCGAGGCGGCGGCTGACGACAGCACCGCGAGGAAGAGGAACTTGACGCCCCAGCCGCCCAGGACCGCCTCGCCGATGCCGCTGAGCGGGTCGGCGATGGTGTCGGGGTTGCTCATGCCGATGCCCTCTTTGCCGACCCCGGCGTAGGCCTGGGCGGCGACCGTGATGACCACGTACGTCACGAGCAGGATCACCGTCGACAGGACCGCGGCGCGGCCCGGGGTGACGGCGCGGTTGTCCGTCTCCTCGTTGACCGAGACAGCCGTGTCCCAGCCCCAGTAGATGAAGACCGCGAGCAGGAAGGCGGCCGACAGTGCCTTGAAGGTCATCCCGCCGCTGAACGGGTTGAACCAGTCCAGCGAGGGGTGGATGGCCAGGCTGCCCGCCTTGCTCGCGTACACCTTGACCAGCGCGACCACCGAGAACACCGCGAGCGCGAGCAGTTCCAGGCCGAGCAGGACGACCTGGGTACGCGCGGAGAGCTCGATGCCCCGCCACGCGATCCAGGTCATGCCGATGATCCAGACGCAGCCGAGGGTGGTGACGGCCCAGGTGTTGTCGGTCAGGCCCTTGAGGCCCAGCAGGTCAAAGGTGTACTTGCCGGCGATCTGGGCCAGGTTGGCCATCACGATGACGTCGGCCGCGACGATCACCCAGCCGGTGACCCAGCCGAGCCGTCGATTGAACACCCGCGCCACCCAGGTGAAGCTGGTGCCGCAGTCGGGGTCGACCTTGTTGAGCGCCTTGTACGCGTACGAGATGAACAGCATCGGGATGAATGCCAGCAGCATGATGATCGGCCCCTTGGTGCCGACCTCGTCTGCGATGTAACCCATGGTCGCCGCGAGGCTGTAACCCGGGGCGGCCGACGCCACGCCGATCACGATGGTCGATAGGAGGCCGAGGGCGCCGAGCTTGAGGCCCTTGTTGACGGGCGACCGCGCCGGGGTAGCCGGGGGAGCCGAAGTGGTCATGACTGCCGTCCTTGAGATCGCCGCAGCCAGCGGTGACGAGTGGGGTTGTAGATATGTACCTGCGTTTATCGCAGGTTCAGAGGTCCTTGACAAGGATTTCCGTGGCAGTAACGTTAATGAAGAACGGTTTCAGTCTTATGTCGGGCGCGACGCTCTTACGATGTGTCGCGCCCGTCCCTGGTGAAGGCACACCATGCGGGTACTCCTCGTCGGCGCCGGAGGCCGTCGCCGCGCTGTGCCGTGAGCACGACATCACGCACGTGCTCAACGCCGTCGCCCCCCAGCAATCACCGCCGGTCGTTGCCTCGATATCAACCCTCGGCGAGATAGGCTGAGCCGCTCCCAGTAGAGATCTTGGAGTTGTGGCGCCGCCGCGCCACAACTCCAAGATCGTCAAGGGGGGCTATGCCTCGATGTTGTGCATGACGTGCTTGATGCGCGTGTAGTCCTCGAGTCCGTACATCGACAGGTCCTTGCCGTGGCCGGACTGCTTGAACCCGCCGTGCGGCATCTCCGCGACGATCGGGATGTGGGTGTTGACCCAGACGCAGCCGAAGTCCAGCCGGCGGGTCATCCGCATCGCGCGCCCGTGGTCGCGCGTCCACACCGAGGAGGCGAGCCCGTACCGGACGCCGTTGGCCCACCGCACCGCCTCGTCCTCGTCGGTGAAGCGCTGCACGGTGATGACCGGGCCGAAGATCTCGTCCTGGATGGCCTCGTCGTCCTGACGTAGTCCCGAGATGACGGTCGGGGAGTAGAAGTAGCCCTTGTCGCCCACGCGGGAACCGCCGGCCCTCAGCTCGGCGTGGTCGGGTAGCCGGTCGACGAAGCCGGTCACCCGGTCGAGTTGGTTGGCGTTGTTGAGCGCCCCGTACAGGATGTCGTCGGAGTCAGGAGCTCCGGTCCGGGTGTTGCGCGCCTGCTCAGCCAGCGCGGCTACGAAGTCGTCGTGCACGCCGGGAGCAGCGAGGACCCGAGTCGCCGCGGTGCAGTCCTGGCCGGCGTTGAAGTACCCGGCGACGGCGATCGCCTCGGCGGCCGCTGCCACGTCCGCGTCGTCGAAGACGACGACCGGGGCCTTGCCGCCGAGCTCGAGGTGCGTTCGCTTGAGGTCGGTGGCGGCCGCCGCGGCGACCTCCATCCCGGCGCGGGTCGAGCCGGTGATCGAGACCAGCCGCGGCGTGGGGTGGTTGATCAGGGTGCGGCCGGTGTCGCGGTCGCCGGCCACGACATTGAGCACGCCCGGCGGCAGGAACTCCGAGGCGATCTCGGCCAGCATGATCGTGGAGACCGGGGTGGTGTCGGACGGCTTGAGTACGACCGTGTTGCCCGCGGCGAGCGCCGGGGCGAGCTTCCACACCGCCATCATCAGCGGGTAGTTCCACGGCGTGACCTGGGCGCAGACGCCGATCGGCTCGCGCCGCACGTAGCTGGTGTGGCCGGCCATGTACTCCCCGGCGGAGCGCCCCTCGAGCACGCGGGCGGCACCGGCGAAGAACCGGATCTGGTCGACCGCGGGCGGCAGTTCCTCGCTGGCTGTCATCGCGATCGGCTTGCCGGTGTTCTGGCATTCGGCCGCGATCAGCTTGTCGGCGCGAGCCTCGACCGCATCGGCGAACTTCAGCAGCGCCCGCTGCCGCTCGCTCGGCGTGGTGTCGCGCCACTTCTCGAACGCGTCGGAGGCCACCCGCACCGCCCGGTCGACGTCCGCGGGCCCGGAGACCGGTGCGGCCGCGAAGACCTCTCCGGTGGAAGGGTCGATAAGGTCCGCGTAACGCCCGTCGGAGGGCGCCACCGCGGAGCCGCCGACGAAATTATGGAGTACACGCTTGTCGGGCATTGTTTGCCTCCAGCACTGATAACCGGCATTGCAGCCACATCTTTCCACCGAATCCGCAGCTGACAAGGCCCTCTTGCGATTGTTTCCGTTGGTCCCACGCTGAACGTCATCGACCTTCGAGTGGGGTCGTCGGCGCGGCCGGACCGTCGTCGGTAGGCTCGTCGTTACAATGACGACTCTTTGTGAGGAGCCTGTACCCGTGTCAGACCTGAGTCGCATCGTCAAGGCGTACGACGTCCGCGGGACGGTGCCCGACCAGTTCGACGAGCCCACCGCGGAAGCGCTCGGTGCGGCCTTCGTGCAGACGTTGCGTGCTTCTGGTGGCGCCGCCGTGAACAGGGTGGTGGTGGCACACGACATGCGGGACTCCTCGCCGTCGCTTTCCACGGCGTTCACCCGGGGCGCCCGCCGCGCCGGCGTCGACGTGGTCGAGGCCGGGCTGGGCTCGACGGACATGCTCTATTACGCGTCCGGCGCGCTCGACGTACCCGGTGCGATGTTCACCGCCAGCCACAACCCCGCGCAGTACAACGGCATCAAGATGTGCCGTGCCGGGGCGCGGCCCATCGGGCAGGAGACCGGTCTGGCCGAGATCCGCGACCGGGCCGAACGCATCCTCGACGGCACTCTCGCAATCGGCGACGGCGACGGCGGCACCGAGCGCCAGGACCTGCTCATCGAGTACGCGGCGCACCTGCGTACCCTCGTCGATCTTTCGAAGATCCGGACGCTGAAGGTGGTCGTGGACGCCGGCAACGGCATGGCGGGATACACGGTGCCCGCGGTGCTCGGCGACGCCAAGCTCGACCCGCTGCCGCTGGAGATCGTTCCGCTGTACTTCGAACTGGACGGCGCGTTCCCCAACCACGAGGCCAACCCGCTCGAGCCGGCCAACCTGGTCGACCTGTGCAAGGCGGTGCGCGAACACGGTGCGGATCTGGGCATCGCGTTCGACGGTGACGCCGACCGCTGCTTCGTCGTCGACGAGCGAGGCGAGCCCGTCTCGCCGTCGGCCGTCACGGCGATGGTGGCCGTGCGTGAACTGGACAGGCACCCGGGCAGCACGATCATCCACAACCTGATCACCAGCCGTGCGGTGCCCGAGATCGTGGCCGAGAACGGGGGGGTGACCGTGCGTACCCGGGTCGGGCACTCCTTCATCAAGGCGGAGATGGCCCGCGTCAACGCGGTCTTCGGCGGTGAGCACTCCGCGCACTACTACTTCCGCGACTTCTGGTACGCCGACACCGGCATGCTGGCCGCGATGCATGTCCTCGCGGCGCTCGGCGAGCAGGACGAGCCGCTGTCGAGCCTGGTCGTCCGGTACGTCCGGTACGCGGATTCGGGTGAGATCAACTCCACGGTCGCCGACCAGAAGGCCAAGACGGCCGAGGTTGAGGCGGCGTTCGCCGGCATCGAGGGCGCGCGGTTCGACACGCTCGACGGACTGACCATCGATCTTCCCGACGGAAGCTGGATCAATCTGCGTGCGTCCAACACCGAGCCGCTGCTGCGGCTCAACGTCGAGGCCCCCACACCTGCGAGGATGGTTCAGCTACGCGACCAGGTCCTGACGATCGTGCGGGGCTGAGCGGAAGACATTAAGGAGAAAGACCGTGCCACTCGACCAGGCACTGCTCGACATCCTGCGCTGTCCGGACGAGCACCACGCCACACTCGACTACGACGATGCCGCCCAGACGCTGACGTGCACGCAGTGCACCCGCGTCTTCGAGATCCGCGACGGTATCCCGGTACTGCTGCTCGACGAGGCCCGCCCGCGGGCCGCCGGCCAGCACGAGACGTCCTGATGGCCAGTCCGTTCAACGGCGAGGCGGGCGTACGCGGACACCGGCACCTGGATCTCGACCTGCTCGACGACCCGACGGCGCTGGAAGCCGCCGACCCGGGCGGCATGCTGCGCGCCACCGCTTCGGCGGGTGCCCAGGTACGCGAGTCCGCCGCGCTCGCGGCCGAGGCCAACCTCGAGGCGATCGCCGACGAGGGCCGGCCCCGTGCCGTGGTGGTGGCGGGTGTCGGCACCGCCGCGCGTACGGGTGACGTACTGGACACGGTCGCCGGTGCCCGCTGCCCGGTGCCGGTGCTCTCCCACCGCAGCGCCGGCATCCCGGGCTGGGTCGGGGTGGGTGACGTCGTCATCGCCGTGTCGGCGTCCGGACGCTCACCCGAGGCGCTCGCCGCGGCAGAGGCGGCCGCCCGTCGCGGCGCCCGCCTGGTCGCGATCGGCGCACCCGACTCCGAGTTGCAGGCCCTGGCCGAGCGGGCCCGGGCGCCGTTCATCCCGGTACCCCGGCGCGCGCCGGCCCGGGCCAGCCTGTGGGCGCTGACCGTGCCGGTGCTGCTGGCCGCCCGTACCCTTGGGTTGATCAAGGTCAACGAGGCGGATCTGGCGGAGACCGCGACCCGGTTGGACATGGACGCCGACCGGTGCCGGCCTACCTTGGAGTCGTTCGTCAACCCCGGCAAGTCACTAGCTGTCGACCTCGGCAATTCGGTTCCGGTCATCTGGGGATCGTCGTCGCTGGCGACGCTCGCTGCCCGGCGCTTCGCCGACACTCTCAGCTCGAATGCGCGCTACCCCGCGGTGGCGGGTGCGCTCGGTGAGGCGGGGCGCGGACGGGTCGGCCTGCTCGACGGGGTGTTCGGCGGCCTGACCGAGAACGACCGGGACATCTTCGCCGATCCGAACGAGCGCGACGACGACGGAGCGACCCGGCTACGACTGGTACTGCTGCGTGACGGCGGGCTATCCGATGACCAGGACGACCAGGGCGAGCCCCTCGCGCTGGAGGAGCGGCGCGCCGACGCCGTGCAGGCCCTCGCCGAGCGGCGCGGGGTCCGCGTGAGCGTGGTCACCGCCGATGGCGCCTCGCCGCTGGAGCGGCTGGCCTCGCTCGTTGCCGTCCCTGACTTCGCCTCCATGTACCTGGGCCTTGCGCACGGTCTCGACCCGATGGCGGTGCCGGCCGTTTCTGAAATGAAGGAGTTGTCCCGCCCGTGAGCGAGCGAACCATTGGCTCAGTGCGTGGGCGAATGCCATCGCCGAGCGCCAGCGAGGCGATCGTATGAGCGCTGGTGGGGGTAATAAAGCTGTTGTCGCGGCGCTCGCGGCCAACCTCGGCATCGCGGCGACCAAGTTCGTCGCGTTCGCGCTGACCCGCTCGTCGTCGATGCTGGCCGAAGGGATCCACTCGCTTGTGGACTCCGGAAACCAGGTGCTGCTGTTGATCGGAGGCAAGCGCGCGCGGCGCGAAGCGACACCCAAACACCCCTTCGGGTTCGGGCGGGAGCGCTACATCTACGCGTTCGTCGTCTCGATCATGCTCTTCTTCGTGGGCGGCCTGTTCGCGCTCTACGAGGGCTATCACAAGATCTCTCATCCGGAGGCGATCCACAGCTGGCAGTGGGTGCCGATCGTCGTCCTGATGGTCGGCATCGTGCTGGAATCGATGTCGTTCCGCACCGCGATCCACGAGACCAACCAGATCCGCGGCGGCGCGTCGTGGCCGGAGTTCATCCGCCGCTCCCGCGTGCCCGAACTGCCGGTGATCCTGCTCGAGGACTTCGCGGCGCTGATCGGCCTCGTACTCGCCCTGTTCGGTGTGGGGCTGACGATCCTGACCGGCAACGGTGTCTGGGACGGCATGGGTACGGCGGCGATCGGGCTGCTGCTGGTGGCGGTCGCGTTCGTCCTCGCGGTGGAGATGAAGAGCCTGCTGGTCGGCGAGTCGGCCACGGCCGAAACGGTCGCGGCGATCGAGCGGGCGGTCCTGGCCGGTGACGAGGCCGAGCGGATCATTCACATGCGTACCGTCCACGTGGGGCCGGAGGATCTGCTGGTGGCCGCGAAGATCGCGGTCCGCCACGACGACACCGCCGCCGCGGTGGCACGGGGGATCGACGCGATCGAGCGGCGTATCCGCGGGGCGGTGCCGATTGCGAAAATGATCTACCTCGAGCCGGACATCGACCGGACACCGGCCGTCGGCCGAGGGGCGACGCCCGTACTGACGGAGGGCTGACGGGTGGAACTGCTCAACAGTCCGATCCGGGGGTACGCGTGGGGCTCGCGTACCGCGATCGCCGGTCTGCAGGGGCGTCCGGGGCCTACCGAGCAGCCCGAGGCGGAACTGTGGATGGGCGCGCACCCGGACAGTCCGTCGGCAGTCGGCGGGGTGGCCCTGACGAAAAGGATCGCGGGTGACCCGGCCGGCGTGCTCGGTGCCGACACGGTCAGCCGCTTCGGGGAGCGGCTGCCGTTCCTGCTGAAGGTGCTCGCCGCTGCGGAGCCGCTGTCGTTGCAGGCCCACCCCACGAACGAGCAGGCGGCCGCAGGTTTCGCGGCGGAGGAGGCGGCCGGCAGGTCGTGCCAGGCTGGCGACCGTAACTACAAGGATCCCCATCACAAGCCCGAGCTGATGGTCGCGGTGGAGCCGTTCGAAGCGCTGTGCGGGTTCCGGGACCCGTCGACGACGGCGGACCTGTTGGCCGGCCTGGGCGTGACCGAACTTGCGCCGACCATCGCCGCGCTGCGCGGCGCCGACGTGAGCCTGGCGCTGCGCGACGCGGTCACCGGCCTCATGGAGCTGGGCGAGGCCGAGCGCAAGGCGCTGGTCGAGGGGGTCGTGGCCGCGGCGCGTGGACGGTCGGGCTGCGAGCTGGCCGTCGCGCTGGGGGAGCGGTACCCCGGTGACATCGGCGTGGTCGTCGCCCTGCTGCTCAACCACGTACGCCTGGAGCCGGGCGAGGCGGTCTGGATGCCGGCCGGCAACCTGCACGCCTACCTGCACGGCACCGGGGTCGAGATCATGGCAGCCAGCGACAACGTGTTGCGGGGCGGGCTGACCCCCAAACACGTGGACGTACCCGAGCTGCT
>JAOPWA010000173.1 GCA_025965915.1 Dactylosporangium sp.
CGGCCCACCGGCCCTGGGGCGCACGGTCGGCGGCAGATGAGGATAGGCCGGGTAGGACGGCACGAGGGAAACCCATATGAGCGGACGGACCGTGTCGGTCATCATGCGGTCGTGAACCAGGACAGCGAGCGGCCCTCGTCTGATTGCGTCGGGGATGCGGCGGCGGTGTTCAGCCGTGATGTGCCTCGTTCTGGTCGACCTGAGTACGGCTGATGAGGGTGATCGATGGGTCCGAAGGAAACCAGTTGTCGGACGCAACGGGTCGCGGCGAGACTGCGGGGATGACCTCATCGCCGTCGTTTGAGGACCTGCTCGCCGAGGGCCAGGCGGTGCCGGTGGAGGGCTGGGACTTCTCCTGGTTCGAGGGGCGGGCCACCGAGCAGCGGCCGAGCTGGGGCTACTCCTTCCTGCTGTCTGCTCGGCTGGCCCGCTGCTCCTCGTCGCTGGACATCCAGACCGGCGGCGGTGAGGTCTATGCGGGCGCGCTGATCCGGGCGGGCCGCCGACCCGATGTCGTGGCGGCGACCGAGTCCTGGCCGCCAAACGTGGGGGTGGCTCGGCAGAACCTGGCACGGTTCGGCGCCCGGGTGCTCGAGGTGGCCGAGGACGGCGACCTGCCGCTCGCCAATGCATCCTTCGACCTGGTCAGCAGCCGGCACCCGACCCGCCACCGATGGGACGAGCTGGCGCGGGTGCTGCGCCCAGGCGGCACGTACCTGTCCCAGGGGGTGGGCTCGGGATCCAACCGCGAGCTATTCGAGGCGCTGATGGGCCCGCAGCCGGGATCAGACCAGCCGAGCGCCCGTCGGGCGGCGGCTGATGCTCGAGCCGCCGGCCTGCACGTCGTCGACCTGCGGCAGGAAGCCACCCGCGTCGAGTTCTTCGACATCGCCGCGGTCGTCCATTTCCTTCGCAAGGTGGTCTGGACGGTGCCGGACTTCACGGTGGCCCGCTACCGCCGGCAGCTGGCCGACCTGCACGAGCAGATCTGCCGGGACGGCGGCTTCGTGGCCCACTCCCAGCGCTACCTCATCGAGGCCCGAAAGTCGGCCTGATCGGAGCGCCATCCTGTGCGATATCAGTGACGCTGACGTTGAGGTGACCATCCGCGCGTTGCCGCAGCTTTGCACGGCAGCGGTCTCTTCACGCTCCTGATGATGTGCTGTTCTCCATGGGTGTCCACCAGTTCAACGGCCAGCCACAACCCCTGTCCCAACCGGGACGCTGTTTCGATTCGTGGCGTAGCTGATGCTCCGACCATCTGCCGCTCATCGGCTACGTATCTACTGGTGCTACGACCGAGCGACTCGCGGCTGATGAGAGTGTGCCTGTCGACACCGGCACCCCCGAGCATGGGAGGGGCAACGAGGCGCTTTACCTCTGCAATCATGTCCGCGTGTTCGAGCCGGGATCGCGTTCCAAGCAGACGATGACGTTCATGCTGCCCGCGGACGTGGCGGCGTTCAGCGAGGCGGTGGCGCCCTCAATCGCGGGTTTCGCGCAGTGGGAGACCCACGAGCGGGACGCTGGCATCGTTCTGCACGATTCGCTCCAGGTCGCTATGCAGCACGACGGCGTGCAGGCGTTCCTGCGTCTTCTCGGACTTGACGGCGGCACGGTCGGACCCATCATCCAGTACTTGCACACCTCGATATGGACGACGGACAACGACGTACTCGCCTCCACGGGAGGCCGGTATCGGCCAGCGGAGGGCCGGCCCGAGGAGATGACGCCAGGACGACTGGCATTCAAGTGGTTCCCGGACGATGAGGCGGAATGCGTACGGAGTGACTTCGCCGTCCTCACCGGTTTGGCATGGAAGGCGTTGCAGGTGGTGACGTCACCGCATCTTGAGACCACCTCCGGCAAGCCTGCCCGGAGATATCGGATAGGGCGCGCCGCGAAGGCATGGGCGCTGAGCACGTCGGAACGGTTGGTCCACGATGGCGCGCTGCACCTCAAGGTCAGGAAGACCCGCTGATCTGTGCGGTGCGGGTGTAGAGGCCATTCATGACGAATGCTGCTAGCGGACACGGGAAATTCCGGATGGGCGGACACGAGGCTGAAAGTTCTTGCAGGCACAGGGAGTAACCGTATTTCGGTGGGTCGCTGTCCGCTGCGGGAGTACGTTGACGCGGTGCTGATCCAGCAGCGGTTGATCGCCGGCGTCCGCGAGGTCTGCCACACCGACGAGCGGCTGGACGCCGCGCTGATGTACGGATCCTTCGCCAGCGATGAGGCCGACGCCCACAGCGATGTGGAGTTCTGGCTGTTCTTCCTGCCGCAGTGGCACGGCCGGGTCGACCCGCGGGCGTGGTGCGCGCAGGTCGCGCCGGTCACCCACCTGGTGCGCAACGAGTTCGGCACCGACGTGGCTTTCTTCCCCGGCCTGGTACGCGGTGAGTTCCATTTCGCCACCACGGACGACATTGCGACGGTAGGTACCTGGCCCGGGCGGGGCGCCGCCACAGACCGGATGATCGTGCTCGACCGCAGCGACAGACTGCGCCCAACCCTGGAGTCACTACCCGACCGCCCGGCGGCCGCGCGCAGCGGCGAGGACGCCGAGACACTGTGCGGCCGATTCGCCAACTGGCTCGTACTCGCCCACCACGTCGCCGCCCGTGGCGAGATCCTCCGGGCCTGGGACACCCTGGGACACGTCCACCGGCACCTGCTGTGGATGGCACGCCTGGCCGAGGGCAGTACCGCCCACTGGCTGACCCCGTCGCGTCGCGCTGAAGCAGAGCTACCACCGCACGTGCTGGCAGAGCTTCGCCACACCACCGTCTCCGCCGAGCCAGACGAGGTCCGCGACGCGCTGCGCACGGCATGGAGACATGGACGCGCTTACTGGACGCAGTTGGCGCAGCGGCACAACCGCGCCGTGCCACGTAGCCTGTTCGCCGAGATCGACGCCATCCTCTAGCACCCTGACCCGGCCGCGATCCATTTCTCCGCCGTCACTCTTCGTCACTAGCGTGTCCGCCAGCCCGGCCCCATCATGTCCGTCTACCCGGACCCTGCTGTCCGCCCACCCAGAGTTTCAGACGACCGCCGGCAAATGCGCTGTCATCGGCAGAGTCGTGCGGTCGAGGCGAGAGGGGACCGACGCGCGCTTCGCGGCTACTTATCTACTGGTGCTACGACCGCGGCCCGGCCAGGCTTGGTCGAGGTGACCGGCGGGATCGCTCTCATCGCGGCTGCCCACCGCGGTTTGGTGTGGCTCTCATCTGGCATGCGCCCCGCCGGTCACCGTGGCGCGGAGAGGCTCAAGAGGGGTTTGCCCAGCTCGAAGTAGCGCTGCCCTCCTCGCCGACATCGTGTCGGATAGTTCGAGGAGGACAGCGTGCGCCATGTGATCATCGGGATGGATCCGCACAAGCTGTCGGCGACGATCGAGGTCATCGACCACCGGGAGAACGTTCTCGCCCAGGGCCGGTTCGGCACCGACCGCGACGGCTACCAGGCCATGATCAAGGCTGGCCGGAAGTACCCGCACCGCACCTGGGCGGTCGAGGGCTGCAACGGCATCGGCCGCCACATCGCCCAACGCCTGGTCTCAGACGGCGAAACCGTGCTCGACGTGCCGGCGAAACTGTCGGCGCGGGCGCGGGTGTTTTCCACCGGCCAGGGCCGCAAGACCGACCCGGTCGACGCCCACTCGGTGGCGGTGGCCGCCTTGCGCGCCAAGGGTTTGCGGCAGGTTGTCGTCGATGACGCCACCGTCGCGTTGCGGCTTTTGGCCGACCGCCGCGACGAGTTGGGCCGGGCCCGCACCGACACGGTCAACCGGCTGCACAAGCTGCTGCTGGAGTTGGTGGCGGGCGGGGCGAAGAAGGCCCTGTCCGCCCCACAGGCCCGCGCCCTGCTGGCCACGGTCCGTCCCCGTGACATCGTCGGGCGCACCCGCCGGCAACTGGCCTCCGAGCTGATCACCGAACTCGCCGTCATCGACAAGAAGATCAAAGCCGCTGACGCGCAGCTGACCGACCTCGTCGCGGCCACCGGCAGCCGGCTGCAAGAACTCACCGGTATCGGTCCGTCCAACGCGGCCCGGCTGCTCGGCGACGTCGGTGACATCGCCCGGTTCGCCAGCCGCGGGCACTTCGCGTCCTGGAACGGCACCGCACCGCTGGACGCCTCGAGCGGCGACCAGGAACGCCACCGGCTCTCGCGCGCCGGCAACCGGCGCATCAACCGCGCCTTGCACATCATGGCCGTCGTCCAACTGCGTCACGACACCGAAGGCCGCGCCTACTACCGACGCAGAGTCGCCGCCGGCAAGACCACAATGGAAGCCATGCGAGCCCTCAAGCGACGGCTCTCCGACGTCGTCTACCGGCAGATGGTCGCCGACGCCACGGCAGCCAGGACGGGCCCGGGAGGACAACCGGGAGCGACTCTTCAATCCAGCGCGGCCGGCCCAATCCCGACAGCCGGCACTTCGGATCAGTCACTTCCCGGACCCGCCGACACCCACCCTAAAACACTGCTCCCCGCCGGCGCTTGACACAGAGGGGTGCCAGATGAGCGCGTTTGACGCAGTCAAGATCGTCGGCGGAAGAGGGCACTGGGGGTTATGGCACATCGGGGTCGGGGTGGTCATCTAGAAACCGTGTGGCCGCGTCGTTGTCGATGAGCGAGTTGTCGACGAGCCAGTCGACGGCGTGGCGTTGGGCGCGGGCGTCGCGGAAGGCGTGCCACGCCGGCAGCAGGTGCGGATGTTCTTGGTACAGCTCGTCTTTGAAACGACGAAAGGCGCCCTTGCCCTCGATGGCCCGCGCCAGCCTTCGTCCGGCTCGGTCGTCGCTGATCCGCTCGGCGAAGTCGGCCATGTCCTGGTACCAGACGTGTGGGAGCGGGTCGATGCAGATCAGGTCCAGGTCGTCGAGGTCAACGGGTGTGTGGCCGTCGATTCCGGTGTCGGAGGTCCAGAAGACGACCTCTCCGGTCTGCGGATTGATCAGCCAGCGATGCTCGTAGCCCGTCTGGTCCGCAAGAGCGGCAGCGATCTCCTCCAGGTCAAGGCTGCTCAGATCAAGCATCGGACCACGATAGTCGCCGCACATGAAGCCTGCCGCGGAGACGGTCGGGCTTCCATCGATGTGGAATTGTGCTAATGGCGGCATGTCAGCGCGTCGAACCGCCGCGCGAAACATGGATGTTTAGCAGGCAACTTGGCACTGTTGTGCACATGGCGATAGAGGAGAACGTGCGGCGGGTGTGCCTGTCCCTGCCTGGTGTGACCGAGCGCCTGAGCTGGGGCCAGCCGGCATGGTTCGCCCGCACGCTGATGGCGCGGATGTGGGAAGACGGGGTGGTCACGGTGAAGAGCGACGAACGCGACTCGCTCGCCGGTTCGGATCCCGACACTTTCTTCTGGACACCGCACCACGACCGCTCGCCGAACCTGGTGCTGGTGCGCCTCGACAGGGTCGACGACGATGAGTTGGACGAACTCCTGCGAGAGTCGTACCGGCTTGCCTCCGGCCGTTGACACGCTAGCTAGCCGTCCAGTTGTCGGCAGTCCCGAACTTCCCTGTCCGCGGCATGTGCGTGCGTCTTCGGCTTTCGCGAAGGAGCGTGATGTCGGCCACCGACGGTCACGTTGACGACGGTGGCTGACCGCCCCGATCCGCACCCCGCGCCGCTGGTTCAGTCCCGATGCTTCGCGATGTTGATGACGTTGCCGTCTGGTGCCCGGACGAAGAACCGGCGCACCCCCCAGGACTCTGTCGTCAGCGGATGCACGATCTCGTAGCCGAGTTTCTGAGCTTCTTCATAAGCACCTTCCACGTCATCCACGTGGACGGAGATGACCGAATCTTCGGGTGCGGTTGCGTCGCGCGTCACGAGCTGGACGTTCGCCCCGGTGTCGGGAGAGGTGTAGCGGGCCACCCATCCCATGTTGAACTCCTCGGTGCTCAGCCCGAGGTAGTCGGTGTAGAAGCTCTTCGCTGCCGCAACGTCAGCCACTCGAAGGTTGGTCATAACGCGTATGGCGCGCATGCGGTCCTCCTGCTCGCAATGGATGCTCATGATTATCTTCCGAAACGCTGCGGCTTGTCGACTCGCGCACTCCGGTGCTGGTCGTTCTCCCGTGGCGCACGACGAAGATTACCGAGCGCGACACGCCACGCACGCAACTCGGCATGACCGCGCGCATTGCGGCATGAGCACCGTAACGCAGTTTGGTCAAGTGGGGCGGGGGCTCCATGCCCGTCTCCTCTGCTCTGCCTAGCGTTTCAACCGGGTTGTTCCCGACAGCGTGTAATCGAGCTGGT
>JAOPWA010000404.1 GCA_025965915.1 Dactylosporangium sp.
GGCATCGCCCTCGACGACGCCCGCCACGTCTTCGAGCGGCTCTACCGCGCCGACCCCAGCCGGGCCCGCCGCCACGGCGGCGCCGGTCTGGGCCTGGCCATCGTCGCAGCCATCGTGCAGGCACACAGGGGTCGGGTGGAGCTGTACACCGCCGCCGGGGCGGGCGCCCGCTTCCGGGTACTGCTACCCGGTACGGCCGAGGCTCGCTGTCACGGTGCTGGTCGACCGCAGCTGCCACGCGACGAAACTGATCTACTCCCAGCGAGTTATGAGGAAAACTCGATCCCGCTCTGAGCGCTGGTCGGCAGCATTGCCGCCATGTTCCTCAGGCGACGCCTACCTTCCTTCCGGCGGTTACGTCCGCGCCGGCCTACCCTGATCGTCAATGCCGTGCTGGCGGCCCTGTTGGCGATCGGCGCGTTCCTGTCCTACCGCGCGGTCGCCGTCGCGAACACCGCGACGACGTCGGCGACGACGAGTCGCTTGGTCCAGGTGACCCAGGGCCAGGTGACCGCGTCGGTGTCGGCCAGCGGCACGGTACAGAGCGCGTCGACGGCGGCGGCGAACTTCATCACCTCCGGCACGGTCACCGAGATCGACGTCAAGGTGGGCGACGCGGTGACGGCCGGTCAGGTACTGGCCAAGGTCAACGCCACCCCGGCACAGGAACAGCTCACGGCGGCCAAGGCCAACCTGACCTCGGCCCAGCAGAGCCTCAACCGGGCCCAGACCGCCACCACGGTCGACTCCGCCACCGTCGCCGCCGCCCAGGCGCAGGTCACGAACGCACAGAACAGCGTGAACTCGTCCCAGCGGGCGGTCGACGGAACAACCCTCACCGCGCCGATGGCCGGCACGGTGGTCGCCGTCAGCGGCACGGTCGGAGCCTCGTCGTCGGGCTCCTCGAGCGGCACGTCGGGTGGCTCCTCCGGTGGCTCGTCGGGTGGTTCGTCCGGCGGCTCCTCCGGTGGCTCGTCCGGCGGCGGAGCAAGCGGGGGCTCGGGAAGTTCCAGCGCCACCACGAGTGGTTCCACGTCCACCGGCTTCATCCAGATCGCGGACCTGTCCAAGATGCAGATCTCGGCGTACTTCGCGGAGGCGGACGCCACGAAGCTGAAGGTCGACCAGGCCGCGACCGTAACCTGGGCGGCGCTGTCCGGCGCCCGCGTAACCGGCAAGATAGCCACCATCTCGCCGAACGCGACGACGCAGAACAACGTCAACTCGTACGCGGTGACCGTCAACCTCGACTCGCTGCCCGACGGCGTGCGGATCGGTCAGACCGTGACCGCACTGGTGACCGTCGCCCAGTCCGACAACGCGGTACGGATACCCACGGCCGCCGTCCGCGGTACCGGCCAGCGCCACACGGTCGACGTCGTGGCCGCGGGCGGCAAGCACGAGACCCGCCAGGTGCAGGTGGGCGTGCAGGGCGACCAGTTCGTGGAGGTCACCTCCGGGCTCCAACCCGGCGAGCAGGTGGCGCTCAACCTGCCGACCGGCACCGGCACCACCGGCAACGGCCGGACCGGCGGCGGCGGCTTCCCCGGTGGGGGCGGCGGCCCCGGCGGCGGAGGCGCCCCCGGTGGGGGCGGCGGCAACCGGGGCGGAGGTGCCGGATGACCTCGGCGGCCCCCCACCCGGTCCTCGACGTCCGGAACCTCGTCAAGCTATACGGCGAGGGCGAGGCACAGGTACGCGCGCTGCGCGGAGTCAACCTGACCGTCGAGCGTGGCGACTACCTGGCGATCATGGGCTCTTCCGGGTCGGGCAAGTCGACCCTGATGAACATCCTCGGCTGCCTGGACATCCCGACGAGCGGGCGGTACCTGCTCGACGGGGTGGACGTCAGCCGCCTCGACGACCGCCAGCTCGCCCTGGTCCGCAACCGGCGCATCGGCTTCGTGTTCCAGGCGTTCAACCTCATTCCCCGTACCAGCGCCGTGGCCAATGTGGAGCTGCCACTGGCGTACGCCGGGATGAAAGGCCCCGAGCGGCGTCGCCGGGCCCTCGCGGCGCTGGCCACGGTGGGGCTGGCCGACCGCGCCGACCACGAGCCGAACCAACTGTCCGGTGGCCAGCAGCAGCGGGTCGCGGTGGCGCGCGCGCTGGTCACCGCGCCGGCGCTGGTACTGGCCGACGAGCCGACCGGCAACCTGGACACCCGCTCCACCGACGACGTACTCGCGGTGCTCGACCGGCTCAACCGCAGTGGCCGCACGATCGTGCTCATCACCCACGAGGACGACGTGGCCCAGCACGCCAAGCGGCTGATCCGACTGGTCGACGGGCAGATCGTCCACGACGAGATCCTTCGCCGGGACACGGACACGGCGGTGCTCGCGTGAACATCTTCGAGACGATCCGCTTCGCCACCCGCGGCGTACTGGCCAACAAGATGCGCTCCGGGCTCACCGTCCTCGGCATCCTGATCGGCGTCGCCGCGGTGATCCTGCTGGTCGCGGTCGGAAACGGTTCGTCCAAGGCGATCCAGCAGAGCATCGAACAGTTGGGCACCAACACGTTGACCGTGTCCAGCGGCGGTGTCCGGCAGTCGACGAGCGCGACCCAGAACACATCGCTGACTACCGACCTGGTCAACGCGCTGAGCGACCGGGCCGCCGCCCCCGACGTCAAGAGCGTCTCGCCGGTCGTCAGCGGCTCGCAGACGGTTACCTACGACGGCACCGACCACGCCATCGCGCAGTTCATCGGCACCGCCCCGGCCTACCTGCCCGCCTCCAACGACACCGTCGCGCAGGGTACGGCGTTCACCGACGACGACGTCAAGAACGCCCGTCGGGTCCTGGTCCTCGGCACGACCGCCGCCCAGGCACTGTTCAACCAGGCCGACCCGGTCGGCAAGCAGGTGACCGTCTCGGGCACCCTGTTCACGGTCGTCGGGGTGCTCGCCACCAAGGGCGGCTCCGGGTTCAACGACCCCAACGACATCGCGATCGCACCGGTCACCGCCGTGCAGGAGGCGCTGAACGGCTACGGCCCCCTCAACCAGCTACTGATCCAGGCCACCAGCCCGGAGTCGGTCGACGCCGCCCAGGCCGAGGTGACCGCGATCCTCAACCAGAAACTGCACGTGACCAACCCGGCCAGCCCGCCCTACCGCATTCTCAACCAGTCGCAGCTGCTGTCCGCCCGCCAGGACAGCGCGAAGACGTTCACCGTGCTGCTCGGCGCGGTCGCGGCGATCAGCCTGCTGGTCGGCGGCATCGGGATCACCAACATCATGATGGTGACCGTCACCGAACGCACCCGTGAGATCGGCATCCGTAAGGCGCTCGGTGCGCCCAAGCGGACGGTCCTCACCCAGTTCCTGGTCGAGGCGACCGTACTGAGCCTCATCGGCGGACTGCTCGGCGTCGCCGCCGCCGTCATCGGCAGCCGGTTCACCATCGTCGGCATCAAACCGGTCATCGTGCCCGCCTCGGTGGCGCTCGCCCTCGGCGTGTCCGTCGCGATCGGGCTGTTCTTCGGCAGCTACCCGGCCAGCCGTGCTGCCGGCCTGCGACCCATCGAGGCACTTCGTTATGAGTGAGGACTGGAAGCTGTTGAACACGCGTGGACGACACAGCGGGTACGAGACGGTGGAGTTGGAACCGATCAACGACGACCTCCTGGCGAACGCCAACGACGTCGACCTGGAAAGCGACCCGTTCGCCGAAGACCTGAGCGCGGAGCTGACCGCGCGGGCACCGCGCCGCTACGTCACGCGGACCACGGTCGCGCTCGCCGGCCTGGTCCTCGCCGTCGGCGGGTTCCTCGCCGGCGCCCACGTGCAGAAGAGCTACGGCACACCGGCGAACGCGGCCGCTCCCGGCGGTACCGGTGCCGCCGGTTTCGCGGGCGGCGCCTTCGGCGGGCGCCAGGGCGGCCAGAACGCGGCACCCGGTACCGGCGGCCAGAACGGCGCGGCCCAGACGGGCGCCGGCCGGACCGGCGGTGGCTCGTCGACCGCCAATGCCACCACCGGCACCGTCAAGCTCGTCGATGGCACCACCGTGTACGTGCAGACCCCGGACGGCAGTGTCGTGACGGTGAAGACCAACGGCTCGACCGCGGTGCAGACCACCCAGAACGGCGCGCTGACCGACCTGACGCCCGGGGCGCAGGTCAGCGTCGAGGGGCCCGCCGCCAGCGACGGAACGGTCAGTGCCAGCAAGGTCACCAAGGTCAAGTAGGCGGGTGCGCCCTCGTCGTATCGCGCTGAGCCGCCAGGTTCGGTGGGAGGCTTCCGAGGGAGGACCTGAACGGATCAGCCGCTGCGGCGGTTACCCCACTGGCGCGGGCTCTGGACCGAGCCTCGACCCCCGGGGCGCTGGCCATGTCCATGGGGTTGCGGCTGTGAGGCGCCCTTGCCCTTCGCGCGTCGGGCGGCCCGATTCACGAAAACGGCGGGCTCGTCGGTCTCGGTCTCGGGCTCCGCAGTGGCTGGCGCGTCGGCATCCTCGTCGTGGGCGTCGTGGGCGGACTCAGGCTCCGGCATTGGTGTCTCCCTGGATTCGTCGGGTGCCTGCGGTCTGTCGCCAGTTCGGCGGACGCGGACTACTCGACGCCGGTATCGGCACCTTGACGGTATCGCAAGGCCGAGCCCGACAAACGGATGGCCCGTCGGCGCCGTCCGCCGAGGGGGCACACCCCTCTCAGCGGTGAGATCGTAGGCTCAACGGGTGGCGAGGTATTTCGACGTGCACCCTGACAACCCCCAGGCCCGTTCCATCCGGCAGATCGTCGACCTGGTCCGCGACGGCGGGCTGATCGCGTACCCCACGGATTCGTGCTTCGCCCTGGGTTGCCAGATGGGTAACCGGGCCGGGCTGGACCGGATCAAGGAAATCCGCCGCCTCGACGACCGGCACCACTTCACGCTGGTATGCCGCGACTTCGCTCAACTCGGCCAGTTCGTCCAGGTGAGCAATTCGATGTTCCGACTCGTCAAGGCGTCCACCCCGGGCAGCTACACGTTCATCCTGCCGGCCACCCGAGAGGTGCCGCGCCGGCTGCTGCACCCCAGGAAACACACGGTCGGGGTACGCATCCCCAAGCACACGGTCACCCAGGCGCTGCTGTCCGAACTCGCCGAGCCGTTGCTGTCGAGCACCCTGCTCCTGCCGGAGCACAACGAGCCGATGACCCAGGGGTGGGAGATCAAGGAACAACTCGACCACCTCGTCGACGCGGTGGTCGACGCGGGTGAATGCGGGACGGAGCCGACGACCGTGATCGACCTGTCGCAACCCGAGCCCGAGATACTGCGCCGGGGGGCCGGGGACCCGTCACGATTCGAGTAGCCACGCCCAGGCGAGACCCCGCAGCCGCTACCGGCGCCGGCGGGGTCTCAACCCGCGGTCGTGGTGCTTTCCCGCACCAGCAGACGGTGTGCGACCACGATGCGCCGCGGCGGCCCGGAGTACGGCTCACGCGCCAGCCGGTCGGCGAGGCATGCCACCGCCTGCCGCGCGATCGCCGCCTTGTCCGGTGAGATCGTCGTGAGGGACGGGGTGGCGTAGCGGCCGTCCTCGACGTCGTCGAAGCCCACGATCGCCACGTCGTCCGGCACACGGCAGCCGCGTTGGAGGGCCACCCGCAGGGCGCCGAGCGCGAGCTGGTCGCTGAAGCAGAAGACGGCGTCAACGTGGTATCCCCGGTCGAGCAGGCGACGCATCGCCGCGGCCCCGTCCGCACGGTGCAGTGCGGTCACCGGCACCTCCAGCTCGGGGTCGAGCGGGAGGCCGGCCTCGGTCAGGGCCAGCCGGTAGCCCTCCAGGCGTTGTCGGGCAGTGCCGTTGGCAAGGTGTGGTTGCACCCCGATGGCGGCGATGCGGGTCCGGCCCAACGAGATCAGATGCCGGGTGGCCTCCGCCGCGGCGGCGACGCTGTCCACCGCGACGTGGTCGAGCAGGCCGTCGGCGTCCTGCTCCCCCAGCAGGACCAGCGGCACGCCATCGGGACGGCGACGCAGCTCGGTCGGTGACAGTGCCCACGGGCTCACGATCAGACCGTCGACGACCTGACCCCGGGCGCCTTCGAGCAGCCGGCGCTCCCGTTCGGCGTCGCCGTCGGTCTGATCCACCAGCACCGTCCAGGAATGGTCCTCGGCGGCGCGCACGACCAGCGCGGCCAGCTCACCGAAGTAGGGAGAGGCGATCTCGGGGATGACGAGGCCGACCAGACCGGAACGGCCGGCGCGCAGGTTGCGTGCCGCCGCGTTGGGACGGTACCGCAGCTCCTCCAGCGCCCGCTGCACGCGGGCGCGGGTCTCGGGCGCGACGAGCGGGAAGTCGTTGACCACGTTGGACACGGTGCGAACGGAGACGCCGGCATGCGCGGCGACGTCCTTGAGGCTGGCCCCCATCCCGCTCCCTCCGATTCGGCGGTTGATCGTATCGCGCCCAGTATTGCAACGTTGCATGCAACGTTGCAATACTGCGATGAACGACGATGCGAGGAGGCAGGATGGATCAGACCACGACACAGCTCATCGGTGCGGGTGAACGTGCCCGGACCGAGATCTATCGGGACGGCATCACCGCCTGCCCCGGTGCGTTCCCCACGGACTGGGCCGACGCGATGCGCGAAGACATCGAGGTCGCCTTCCGCGACGCGCTGGCCCGCCCCGGTGGCGCGGTAGGCCGTGGCCCCCACCGGTACTACGTCGAGATCCACCCTGAGCAGTTGCGCGGCTTCGTCGACCTGGTCACCCACCCGTGGGTGACCGCGGTGTGCGAAGAGGTGCTCGGCCCGGCGTACGAGATCGTGGAGATCGGCTTCGACCTGCCACTGCCCGGCGCGGTGAACCAGCCCTGGCACCGCGACTTCCCCATCCCCGAGGTAACCCGTACGCAGCACCGCCTGAACTCACTGGCGTTCAACCTCACCGCTGTCGACACCACCGAGGACATGGGACCGTTCGAGATCGCACCCGGCACGCAGTTCGACGACGAACCGGACTTCGAGCACGGCATGTTCCCGCCGAAGTCGCGGTACTCCCGCTATGAGGATCGGGCCGTACGGAAGTACCCCCGCCGTGGCGACATCTCGGCCCGGTCGGCACTCACCATCCACCGCGGCACCACCAATCACTCGGACACCTCGCGGCCCGTACTCGTCCTCGGCGTGGACGGCCCGGGCGCCGGCAACGGCGATCGTCACGACACTGCGGTCACGCAGGCATTCTGGGCCGGCCTACCGCAACGCGTCAAGGACCATCTGCGCTGCCCGGTCGTCGACGAACTGACCCCGATCCAGCAGAAGCACACCATCGAGGGCCTTGTCATGGGCGACGCCTGACTCCGGCGCCGGTGCGAAAAGGGTCCCCCGCCGCGGCTGCGACGGGGGACCCTTGCCGTGTGGTGCTACTGGCCTGACGCGTAGAGCCCGGCGATCTCGTCCGCGGACAACGCCCGATCGTAGACGTGTACCTGGTCGATCTTGCCGCCCCAGAAGTCCACCTGATTGCCCTGGTACTGTCCGCGCCCGATCACGGTGTG
>JAOPWA010000411.1 GCA_025965915.1 Dactylosporangium sp.
TCGACGATGTGGTGCGTCGCCCGGCCGCCGGCCGGCAATGGCCGGTCAGCGGTACCGGAGGTGGCCAGCGCGCCGCCGGCCGGCAGCACGACCGTGCAACTCGGGTCGCCGGGTTGGTCCGGTACCGGCACCCGCCAGCCACCCTGCGGCGCCGGCCCGGCGGTGGCGATGTCACCGCCGATGTCGACCAGAACCCCGGTGTCGCAGAGTGCGGCGACGATCCGGGCACACCGGTCGGCGGTGTGGGCCTTCGCCGTCGCGGCGAGGTCCAACAGCACGCCGACCGGTACGGTCAACACGCGCCCGTCGAGGTGTACCCGCCGCCAGCCGGGGGCCGGGCGTTCGTGCACCTCCCAGCCGCCGCAGGTGGGAAGCAGCGACACGTCGCGGCCGCGGCCCAGACGTACCATCGCGGCGCCCATTGTGGGATCCACGTCGCCGTCGCTGCGGTCGGCGGCGCGCAGCGACACGGCGACGAGTTCGGCCAGCAGCTCACTGACGCGCACCGGGCGACCGCCGGCACGCGTTACCCGGTGGACCTCCGAGTCGCCGCGGAACAGGCTGCACGCCTTGTCCACGGCCGTCAACTGCCGGCGGACCAACCGACGTGCGGCGGGCAGCCGCCCGGGATCGATGACGACGAGCCGGGCGGTCGTCCCCCAGGCCGGCCACTCGGAGGTGCCGGCCCCCAGCGGGAGGAGTGCGGGCGACGGCACGGCGTTCCGGGCCCTTCCCGCGTGGCGTACGAACATCGGTTGCCCCATTCGGTCACTTCCACCGGCGTGGATGGTTGTTGTGGCGGTCAGCCGGCGGTGACCGGTGTGGACAGGTCGTACACGGTCTGCCCGCCGACGGTCGTAGCTGTGAAGTGCGACTGGACCCAGCTCGCGATCTCGCCTCCGCCGTCCCGGCCGCCGCCGAAGCCGCCGCCCCTTCCGCCCGTGATGAAGTAGCGGACCTCGCCGTCGGCGACGTATCGCTGGAACTGGGCGAGGGTGGGCGCCGGGTCGCCGCCGCTGAACCCGCCGATCGCCATGACCGATTTGCCGCTGGCCAGTTGCAGCGGGGCGGCGCTCTGCGAGCCCATGGTCGCCGCCGCCCACCGGCTCGTGGTGGCCTTCAGCAGCGAGGTGACCGCCGGGTCGGCGCCGGCACGGTCGCCGCCGGGTCCGCCGGGTCCGCCGGGTCCGCCGGGTCCGCCTGCGCCACCGAAGCCACGGAAGCCGCCTTGGGCAGGCCCGAAGGATCCTGGTGCGCCGGGCTGACCGCCGGCGATGCGGTCCGGCCGGCTGCGGAATCCCTGACCGCCGCCGCCCGGGCCACCGCCGGGGCCACCGAAGCCCGCACCGCCGGTCGGACCTGCGGTGGGGATGGGTCCGCTGTGCGGGGTTGCCGCAGTTTCGACCGCGTACGCCGCCGGTCCGGCGACTCCGGCGAGTACCGCCGCGACGGCGCCCACGACGGCGACCCGCCTTGCCACCTGCGCACCCACCACCAGGCCGGCGGCCGCCAGGACGGCCACGAACACGATGGCGTAGCGCAGCGCCGGGTACCAGGTCGGGGTGCGGTTGAGCAGCACGTACACCCAGACGCCGGTGGCTGCGAGCATCACCGCCAGGATGCTCCGGCAGACGACGCTCGCGCGCTGGCGCCACAGTTCCCGTCCGGTGATGGCGATCAGGGCGGCGATGGGCGGGGCCAGGGCGATCGCGTAGTACGGGTGGATGATGCCCTGCATGTAGCTGAACACCAGGCCGGTCACCAGCAGCCAGCCGCCCCACAGCAGCAGGGCGGCGCGGGTACGGTCGGTGCGCGGCGCCCGGCGGGTCAGCCACAGCCCGGCGACCAGCGCGATCAGCGCGGCGGGCAGCAGCCACGATATCTCGGTACCGAACGACTGACCGAACATGCGAGTGACACCGGTGGTGCCGCCGAAGTTGCTGCCGCCCGGACCGCCGCCACCACCACCCCGCATCATCGCTTCACCGGCCGGGCCACCGCCACCGCCACCGCCCGGCATCGTCGGTGCGCCGGCCTGGCCACCACCGGGCCGGCCACCCTCGCCGCCGAAGATGCGTCCCAGACCGTTGTAGCCGAAGGTGAGTTCCAGCACGCTGTTGGTGGTCGATCCACCGATGTACGGGCGGGCGGACGCCGGCCACAGCTCGACGGTCGCCACCCACCAGCCGGCCGACACCACCACCGCCACCCCGGCCGCGACCAGTTGCACCAACCGCCGGCGCAGCCCGGTCGGCGCGGCGACCAGATACACCAACGCGAACGCCGGCACCACCAGGAACGCCTGCAGCATCTTCGTGAGGAACCCGAATCCCACGCAGGCACCGGCGAACAGCAACCAGCGGGTGCTGGCCCGTTCGGTGGCCCGGACCACGCCGTAGGCACCGGCGACCAGCAACAGCACCAGCAGCGCATCCGGATTGTTGAACCGGAACATCAGCACCGCGACCGGGGTAAGCGCGAGCGCGGCCCCGGCGAGCAGTCCGGCCACCGGGCCCGACCAGCGCCGTACCGTGGCGTAGAGGAGCGCGACCGCGGCGACTCCTTCGAGGGCCTGCGGGGCGAGCATGCTCCAACTGGAGAAGCCGAAGATCCTTCCGGAAAGCGCCATGACCCACATCGCAGCGGGCGGCTTGTCCACGGTGATGAAGTTGGACGGGTCGAGCGAGCCGAAGAACATGGCCTTCCAGCTCATCGTGCCGGCTTGCGCGGCCGCCGCGTAGAAGCTGTTGGCGTTGCCCGACGCGCCCAGGTTCCACAGGTACAGCACCGCGGTGGCGACGAGCTCGATCAGCAGCACGGGTCGGACCCAGGCGGCCTGGTCGGCCGGGCCGCGCAGCAGCCGCCGGGCCCCGAGCCGATGCCTCTGGAGGGTGTGCGCCCCGGGCGGACTGGTGTGCGGGTCAACCGACGCGGGCACGGTCGCGGTGGTCACAGTAGGTCTCCTATCAGCGGGTGGTCGGGGTGCGGCGGGCGCGGAACACCCATGCGCGCAGCAGCAGGAAGCGCAGAACGGTGGCGGCAAGGTTGGCCAGCACCAGGACGCCGATTTCGAGCAGGCGACCGGGTGCGGTGGTCAGGGCGTGCAGGGCGGCGAGACTGCCGCTGGTCAGGGCGAGCCCGAGCGCAAACACGACGAGGCCCTGCAATTGGTGGCGGCCTATCCCGTGGCGGCCGGTGACGCCGAAGGTCAGACGACGGTTGGCCGAGGTGTTGGCCACCGCCGTCGCGAGCAGGGCGACCAGGTTGGCCGCCTGCGCGCCGACGACGGTGCGTAGCAGTGCGAACAGCAGGACGTACGCCAAGGTGCTGGCAACCCCGATGCCGGCGAAGCGGGCAAGCTGGCGGGGCAGGCCCGCCGGTACGCCCGGCGTGGCCGGTTCGAGCGGATGGCGCCCGAGCTGGCCACGCAGCTCCCCGACCGGCAGGCTGCCGGTGATCAGGGCCCGTCCCAGCCGGGCGATCCCCTTGAGGTCGGCGACGGCGGTGGCCACGATGTCGACGCGGCTGTCCGGGTCGTCGATCCAGTCGACGGGTACCTCGTGGATGCGCAGGCCGCTGCGTTCGGCGAGGATGAGCAGCTCGGTGTCGAAGAACCAGCCCGTATCCTCGACCAGCGGCAACAGTTGCCCGGCCACCTCGGCCCGGATGGCCTTGAACCCGCACTGGGCATCGGAGAACCGGGCGGCGAGCGTGCCGCGCAGCAGCAGGTTGTAGCTGCGGGAGATGATCTGTCGCTTGGCGCCGCGCACGACGCGGGAACCGCGCGACAGCCGGGTGCCGATGGCCAGGTCCGAGTGTCCCGAGATCAACGGAGCGACGAGCGGCAGCAACGCGGCGAGGTCGGTGGACAGGTCAACGTCCATGTAGGACAGGACCGGTGCCGGCGACGCCGACCAGACCGCTCGCAGTGCCCGGCCTCGGCCCTTCTCGGACAGGTGTACACATGAGACATCGGGCAGCTCGGCTTCGAGTCGTCGCGCTATCTTGAGCGTGCCGTCGGTGCTTGCGTTGTCGGCGATGGTGATCTGGAACGGGTACGGGAAGTGCGCCGCGAGGTAGCCGTGGAGCCGGCGTACGCAGGGTTCCAGGTCGGTCTGCTCGTTGTAGACGGGAATCACGACGTCGAGCACGGGGCCTGTGTCGCGGGTGGGATTGGACGTGGCGTCGGGCTGGTCGTGCGGGCCCGACCGGAGCGCCGAAATGGTCATGGCCGAAACGATCGACCACCGGACTGTCAGGGTTTTGTGGCTTGGCTGTGCCTGACCTGTGAAGCATCCGGCTCCCCGGTCGGGGAGCCGGACGCGTGGCAGCGGTCGGTCCAGGACGGTCAGTCCAGGCCGGTCAGTCCGAGGCTGGTCAGGCCAGGGCGGCCGGTTTCGTGAGGTCGTAGACGGTGGTGGCGCCGACGGACGTGGCGGTGAAGTGCTGGGCAACCCAGTCGGCGATCTGCTGCGCGGCGTCGCTCCCGCTCGTGCTGCGCATGAGGGCGCCGCCCACGAAGTAGTGGACCTTCTTCTGCTGTACGTAGCCCTGGAACTGCGTCAGCGTCGGCGACGGGTCGCTGCCGTTGAAGCCACCGATCGCCATGATCGGGCTGCCGGTGGCGAGCTGGTAGCCGGCGGCGTTGTTGGAGCCGACCGCGGCCGCCACCCAGGTGTACGCCGCACTGTCCTGGCGCAGCACCGCGACCAGTTCCGCGGTGGGCGTGGACCCGCCGAGCAGACCGCCCAT
>JAOPWA010000445.1 GCA_025965915.1 Dactylosporangium sp.
GTTTG
Source organism: Dactylosporangium sp. (assembly GCA_025965915.1). GTDB lineage: Bacteria > Actinomycetota > Actinomycetes > Mycobacteriales > Micromonosporaceae > Planosporangium. The sequence continues at coordinate 6 of JAOPWA010000445.1, forward strand.
GTTCGAGAGCGTCCAGTCCACGATCGACACCGACCTGGACCGGGACGCCGGCCTCAACACCTACCTCGAGTTGACCGACAACAGCGACCGCGGCCTGGTACGCGGCGCCGGGATGTACGCGATCACGAGCGGGCAGAACGGCTCCGGGTCGGAGACGGTCGGCTGGCTCCTGCCGGACGAGGTGGACATGTGGGCCGGCCCCGGCGACGGCGCGTGGTCGGGCAAGTTCCCCGGTGGCGGCGACATCTGCAGCCCGCCCAGTGCCAAGTGCGGCTACACCGTGCAGCGCAAGGTGAATGAGGGATTCCCGAAGGACCGCCGGCTGCGCTACACCAACTACGGCAAGGGCGTGACGTTCTGGCAGAGCGACAAGGAGGCCGCCCGGTTCGTCAACGAGTTCCAGGACGTGCTGTCGGCTGACACATACTGGTTCACTGACATGAACATCTGCAGCGCCACCGAGGGCGGCACATTCTCCGGCGGCCGGCCGTTGTCGGCCGAGGCGTGCCATCGCGCCGCCAACTACGGCCGCACCGTCGACCGACTGCGGGGGTTGGTGTCACCGGCCGGCAGTAAGCCGGTGTGGGGCTTCGTCGAGGTGGGCCACCCCTTCACCGAAGGCGACTGGCCATCGGCCAAGCCCGACCAGGTGGTCGCCGGGGTGTGGAGCAGCCTCATCCACGGTGCGCGCGGCATCGTGTACTTCAACCACAGCTTCGCCGGGCCCTGCCAGACCCAGCACGCGTTGCGGGAGCCGTGCTACAAGGAGATGCGGGCGCGCGTGAAGCAGCTCAACGGGCAGATCAAGGCGCTGGCGCCAGTGCTCAACGCGCCCTTCGCCGATGGGGTCGTGAAGGCGAGCGCGGGCGTCGACGCCTCCACCAGGTGGCACGACGGCCAGTTCTACGTGCTCGCCGGGGCCAACCAGCCCGCCACGCAGACCGCGTCGTTCGCCGTGCCCTGCGTGGGCAGCGCGACGGTCACCGTGTTGAACGAGAACCGCACACTGCCGATTACCAACGGCGCCTTCACCGACCGGTTCGCCGACGGCAACGCAGTCCACATCTACCGCATAGACGGCGGATCGAGCTGCGGCGCCTACTGACCGAGCCCTACGGGGCCAGGGACAGGCCGCGCAGGGCGGCCCGCCGTACCTCCAGCGGGGTGCGCGATTTCGCCGAGATCATCACGGCGACATCGTCGGGCTTGACACCGCCCAGAAACCCGGCGGCCGTCGTCGCGTCGAGCGACTCCTCTTCCCAGTAGCTGTGACAGCGGGTGTCGGTCGACGCGAAGGCGTTGGCCGGCGCGCCCAGCACCTCGTCGACAAAGACGCCGTACAACGTCCACTCCGAGAAGTGCAGCTGTGAGCCGACGGCCGTCTGCCACGGGCGGTGGGTCACCTGCTCCACCCGGGTCAGGAGCTGCCGCAGGACCGCCGGGTCCCACGCGAGCAGGGAGGAGACGTAGTCGGGGTACGGTGGCAAGGCGGGCGGCAGCCCAAGAAGCTGCCGGGCGACCCGGTGCCAGATCACGTGGCGCGGTAGGCGCTCGTCGACCCCGCCGGGCTGGCGGTAGAAGCGCACCGACTCGTCACGGGCGAACGTGGCCGGGGTGAACGGCCGGATGAACTCGATGTCTGAATCGACCAGGACGACCACGTCGGCGTCCAGCTTGGACGCGGCGGCGAGCTTGAGGATCTGCTGCCGGATCCAGCCCCGCACCGGTGGGAACGGCCGCCGAAGGTTGACCGAGAAGTTGACCCGCGGCAGCGGCACGAACGATCGCGGCAGGAAGTCGGTTTCGCAGTGGATGTGGGTACGCGGCCCGCGCAGCCGCGCGAACAGGCCCAGGTCGCGCCGGGGCACCACGAGGTGGTGCTCGACCGATTCGGGCGAGTACGCCAGGACCGACCGGTGCAGGTCGGCGCAGAGTTCGAAGTCGGGCGCGTAGCTCGGCGTCAGGACGGCGAGTGCGGTCATCTGTGGCGGCCCTCCCCGGGCAGGTTGGATCGGCTCCGTCGCGACAGTACGGCGCGCAGTGCCCGCCGGTTGGCCGGCCGGTGTATCCGCATCACCTCGCTGAGCACGACGACCGTGTGGAAGGCTGCGCTGGCCAATGGGCCGTGGTACTTGCGGAAGTAGCGCAGCCGGTTGACCTCGTTGAGCGCGACCAGCGCCGGTCCCACGCCGGATCCGCCGCCCCGGTGACGTACGACCGCGTCGGGTACGTACCGAACCGTGAAACCCGCTTCGCGCAGCCGCCGGCTGTAGTCGGTCTCCTCCGAGTACAGGAAGAACCGCTCGTCGTCCCATGCGCCGACGGTTTCGTCGGCCTCTGTAGTGACCAGTAACGCGGCACCGGTCGCCCAGTCGACCGCGCCCGGCCGCTCGTATGACTCCCGGTCCCAGACCATCTCCGACAACCAGCCGGGCCGGCTCGGCCACTTCGCGCCGAGCAGGGCGTCGCCGAGCGAGCGCAGGGTGGTCGGCTCGCGCCGCAGAGAGTAGGCCAGCGTGCCGTTTTCGTCGAGCATCCGGGGTACGGCCGCGCCCGCGCCAGGCAGCCGGGCGGCGTCGAAGAGCCGGCGCAGCGCGCCAGGCTCGAGGCGCAGGTCGGGGTTGAGGATGACGACCGACCGGGCCGGGCCGGCATGGCGGCGACCGACGTTGATGCCGCCGGCGTACCCGAGGTTTCCTCCGCTGTGGATGAATTTCGCCCAGGGCCGGGCGGCGACCGCCCGGGCTGTGTCGTCGCCGGAGTCGTTGTCGACCACGACGATCCGTAGCCGCAGGCCGCCGGCGCTAGCTGGCAGCGAGTCGAGTAGGCCGCCGATCTCGGCCCCACTGTTATAGGTGACGATCACGACGGCGCAATCGGCTACGTTGGTGGCGTCTGCCATACCAGATGGGGCGCCGGCCTTTGCGGATGTCATAGCGTCGTCTCGTCGTCGCTGACGAGCCGGGAGTCGGTCCATAGCCGCCACATCGCCGGTGGGCCTTGGAGGCAGTAGCGGCGGGCGAGCCGGCGCGGCTCCTTCGCCAGCCGGTACAGCCATTCCGCACTGGCACGCTGCATCCACTCGGGGGCCCGGCTCACCGAGCCCGCCAGGAAGTCGGCGGATGCACCGAACGCGAGTAGCACCCGTGCACCGCTCTCGGCCGCGTGGTGCTGGATCCAGCGCTCCTGGCGGGGTTTGCCCAGGCCGACGACCAGCAGGTCGACGCCGGCCATACGCGCCGCGTGGGCAAGCGCTCGCGCACCTTCCGGGTCGGCCAACTCGGCGCGTTCCGGGGCCCACATTCCGGCCATCTTCAGCCCGGGGTGGCTGTGGGCCAGTACCGCCGTGAGCCGCTCCTGCATCGCCACCGTGCCGCCGAGGAAACCAACCCGAGCACCGACCGCCTCGGCGTCGGTCAGTAGCGGTCCCAGCAGGTCGGATCCGGCGAGCCGCGGCCATTCGACACCGGTGAGCCGGTGCGCTTTGCGTACCAGTGGCGCGCCGTCGAGAAGGACGACCCACCGCGGTGAGGTGTCGGTGAAATCGAGGTCGGAGCGGCTGGCGCCGTGCGGTCCGAAGTGGTGGATATGGTCGATGTTGGCCGACGAGACGGCCAGTGGCGGGCCATCGTGTGAGACGAGCCGGTCGCGGACCGCGGCGTAGACGTCGTCGTCGCGCCACAGGTCGACGCTCGCCCCGCCGAGGACGATCCGGGCCGGCGTTCCGGAAACCCTCATGCCTCATACCCCCTGATAAGTCCTGGTGCACCTTGCTCGTGGGCTCGCCCCATCCCGCCTTGGCTCAACGCACTACCGCCGGTGACCAGGCGTCGCGGACGAGGACCCGTGGGGCACCACCACCGGCCGCGGGTGTCACCCAGACATCACTGGTCGCGGTCGCCGTGCCGGCACGCGGAAGTCCATATAGGACAGCCGAGTTGTCGAGCCACTCCACCTGGTCGTCGACGCTGCGCGTCTCGGCGAGCAACGTCTCTTTGCCGGTGCGCACGTCGTACACCGCCAGGCGCCACTGTCCCGGCGGCAGGTCGCCGTGCCTTTTGAACGCGATCCGGGTGCCGTCCGGCGAGAGCGAAGGGCACTCGGCGTCCTCGCGCAGGGCGGTAAGGCGCCGGGCCGACAGGCTGCCCTCGACCAGCCAGGTCCGGCCGGCGGACGCCGCCGTGGCGAAGAACCGGTCGTCGTCGGCGAACGTGACACCCCACAGGTTCTTGTCCGAGGCCGTGACCACGTGCCCGTTAACGACCAGTTGGAACTGCTCGATGTTGCCGATCTCGGCTCCGCTTGTGCGCGTGACGAGCGTCTGGGTCGAAAACTGTCCCGGGTTGGTGTATCCGTCGCCGTACACAAAGGTCGTTGTCGCCACGAGCACACCGTCGCGTGAGAGCCGGGCGCGGCTGGGCAGTCCGGTCAGCGGCAGGTCGCGGACGGGTGACCATTCCGTCCCGAGAAGCTGTGCCTTGTATGTGGTGGCCAGCCCCCGCTTGGCGGCGAGGCAGACAGCCTTCCCGGCGATCGCGTACACCCGGTCGCACGAGGCGGGCGTGAGGGCCCGTGGTCCGCCCGGCGCCGTCAGCGGCACGACCGCCACGTTGCCGTACCCGGGGCCAAGAGCCGTGTTGCGGAAGACGAGGTGTGGCTGGGCCACTACCGACGCGAGGTCGGTCGTGGCCGGTCCGGTAGCAGCTTTCGCTTCGGCCTGCTGGCCGTGCACGCGCATCACGTAGGCGACCGTGCCCGCAGCCGCGACGAGAATGATGGCGAGTAGCGCCATTAAGCGCAGGCGACCACTCATGCCGCCGGCACCGCCTCGTCGAGCGCTGCCTGACCGGGCCCCGGTCCGTCGGCGTCGCGCAGTAGCCAGGCGGCTACCGGCAGCGCGGCGGCCAGCAGCGCGGCCATGAGCAGTAGGCCATGCCGCGGGCCGACGACAACCCACAGGCCGCCGAACGCCACCGACGACGCGAACCTGGCGATGGCCACCCCGGTCTGGGCGGCGGCGATCCCGCTGCCCCGCGCTTCGGGCGCGACGAGCCGGCTCACCAGCGCCGCAAGCACCCCGTCCGTCGCGGCGTAGAACGTGCCAAGCAGGAGCAGGACCACGACGGTAGCTGTGGGACCGGTGAACGGGCCGGCCGCGGCCAGGTAGACGACGATGAGTGTCAGGTGGCCACCTACCAGCACCCTCACCCGGCCGATTCGGTCGGCCAGCCGTCCCATCGGTATGGCCAGGCACAGGTACGCGATGTTGGTTCCTACGTACAGCAACGGAAACAGCACGGAGGCGAGGTGGTCGCGCTTCTGTAGGGACAGGTAGAGGAACCCGTCGCCGACGGTGAGGAGACCGAGCAGCGCGACGGCGACGAGCGGCCGCCGCAGTCGGGCGCCCGTGACCTCCCGGACCAGTCCGGACAACCGTGGGCGAGGCCCGCTCGCCACCCGCTGGCTCGGTACGAACAGTACGAGGACCGCCAGGCCGACGACCGCGAACGCGAACGACGCGGTGAAGACCGAGCCGTAGCTTGCCGGTACGACCGCGAGTAGGGCGAAGGCGATCAGTGGGCCGGCCGCGGCGCCGGCCGTGTCGAGCGCGCGGTGGACTCCGAAGGAGCGTCCCAGCATGCCCGGCTCGGACGCGTTGGCGATGAGCGCATCGCGCGGTGCCGTACGAAGGCCCTTGCCGAGCCGGTCAGCGGTGATGACGGCGGTGATTGCGGTGAGACCGTGCGCGGGAAGCATTGCCAGCCGGCTCGCCGCCGAGAGCCCGTACCCGGCCGCCGCCACCCACTTGGGCTGGTTGCCACGGTCCCCGGCGTACCCCCCGGCGACGCGTACAAGTGCGCTGATCCCCTGGTACATGCCGTCGATGAACCCGTATCCGAGGAACCCCAGCCCTACCTGCGCGGTCAGGTAAAGCGGCAGCACGGCGGAGACCATCTCCGACGAAACGTCGGTGAGCAGGCTGACGACACCGAGTAGCAGGACCGTCGTGGCAACCCGTTGAGTGGTCGTCTGTTTACCCACCACATTGGGCCGGTCGCGCAAGGACACATACACGAACGGGCGCCTTTCGTGGGCGGTAGACGTCGCCCCCCAATATTGGGGGGCGCTCGGTCCGGGCGACACCGTCAGATTTGACTAATTGTCGATACGGCCGGGCAGGCGTACCCGGTCCGAGAGGGTGGCCGGCTACACCTCTTCGGTGAGAATCCCGTCCGACTCCATATAGGACGTGCCGGTTTGAGGGCAAATGAAGCCGCCGCTGCCGCTGGCCGCCAATCGGACGCCGGCCCGGCCGACCCATCCGATCCGGCGGGCCGGCACGCCTGCGACCAACGCGAAGTCGGGCACGTCAGTGACCACCACCGCGCCGGCAGCCACGAGCGCCCATCGACCGATCCTCACCGGCGCCACGCATACCGCCCGGGCTCCGATCGCGGCGCCCTCCTCGACGACGACACCGACGGCGGTCCAGTCCTCGTCCGCCTTGAGCCGGCCCTCTGGAGTGACAGCCCGTGGGTACGTGTCGTTGGTCAGCACCGCCGCCGGTCCCACGAAGACGCCGTCGGCCAGCCGTGCGGGCTCGTACACGAGCGCGTAGTTCTGCAGCTTGACGTTGTCGCCCACCATCACGCCCGGGCCCACGTAGGCGCCGCGCCCTATGATGCATCCCGAGCCGACCTCGGCATCCTCCCGGACCTGGGCGAGGTGCCAGACCGTCGTGCCGGGGCCGATCTTCGCCCGGTCGTCGACGTCGGCACTGGCCATTACGCGGGCCTCGGGGGCGCCGCCTTCTTCTACGTTCATGTGGTGATCCTCCAGGCGGGTGGGTGGCCAGGTGAGGCTGGACCGGTCGGAGTGTTCCGGAAGCGCCGGATGGTCAGCAGCGGCAGCCCTGTCTCAGGACGAACCGACAACCCGAGCATTCCCGAAGGCGGGATTGAACGACTCGTCCATCTGTGTCGCAGGCGCCACCGGATGGGCCGGTCGCAAACAAAGACGGACTACAACGAGAACGGTGCCCCCGCTACCGGTCGCCGATGACGGCCGTGGCGTCGAGGTCCTCGTCTCGCACCATGTGAGGGGTGAACCCGGCCCGGTTCAGGATCTCAGCGGCGGTCGACGCCTGCCGCTCGCTCGTTTCCACGAGGAGGTGGCCGTGCGGAGCCAACCAGTCGGGTGCCTCGGCCGCCATCCGGCGCAGCACGTCGAGTCCGTCGGCGCCACCGTCCAGCGCGAGGCGCGGCTCGTGCAGTCGGGCCTCCGGCGGTAGCAGGTTCATCGCTGCCGTCGGTACGTAAGGCACGTTCGCGACGAGCACGTCGACGCGGCGGCGCAGGTGTCCCGGCAAGGGTGTGAAGAGGTCACCCTGGTACACGCGTCCGCCGAAAGGCTCCAGGTTACGGCGGGCGCAGGCTACCGATACCGGGTCGATGTCGGCGGCGTACAGGCGGATCTGGTCAGCGGACGAGGCAACGGCGGCACCGACCGCGCCGGAGCCACAGCACAGGTCGACGACGATGGCCTCGTGCGAGCCCGCCAGCGCCACCGCGTGGCGGACGAGCAGTTCGGTGCGCGCCCGGGGTACAAACACGCCGGGGGTGACAGTGACGCGGATGGCGCAGAACCGCACCCATCCCAGGATGTGTTCGAGGGGAAGCCCGTCAATCCTGCGGTCCACCATGGCCAGTAGGTCGGCGGGCGTACCGGCGGACGAGATGAGCAGATCCGCCTCGTCCTCGGCGTACACGCAACCCGCCGCGCGCAGCTGGGCCACGATCGCGACCCGGTGGAGGGCCAGCGTAGACGTTGATGGTGACATCGAGACCTTTCGGGAGCATCTTCGAGCGCTCCCGCGCGGTCACTTAGATGCGACGCACCGTGTAGGTACGGTGGCACGCACCGGGCCGTGAGGCGGGATCGCCCGACTTGACTGGGCAGAGATCGGTCCCACCTCCCTAGGTCGTAGCTGACATCGGCGCCGTCACTTTAGCCGGCCTCGCGCCGGTCTGTCCACCGGTCGCCTACCGGCCCGACCGGCTTCTGAAACCACGCCCTACGACGGGTGGACCAGGCCCGTCTCGTACGCGTAGACGACGGCCTGTACCCGGTCTCGCAAGCCGAGTTTGTTGAGGACCCGGCCGACATGCGTCTTGACCGTGGCCTCGGACAGCACAAGGCGTGCGGCGATTTCGGCGTTGGACAGCCCGGCGGCGACCTCGGCGAGGATTTCCCGTTCCCGGGTGGTCAGCCGCTGCAGTTCCGGACGGGAAGGTGACGGTTCGCCGCCCGCGGTGGGCAGATGGGGCATGACGGTGTCGAGTAGACGGCGGGTCACGCTGGGGGCGACCACCGCGTCGCCACTGGCCACCGCTCGGATCGCCGACAGCAGGTCGGACGGCGGCACGTTCTTGAGCAAGAACCCGCTGGCCCCCGCACGCAGCCCGTCGTACGCGTACTCGTCGAGATCGAACGTGGTCAGGATGAGCACGCGGGAGGCGCCGGCCGCGACCACGCGGCGGGTGGCTTCGATGCCGTCCATGACCGGCATGCGCACGTCCATGAGTACGACCTCGGGGGCCAGTTGGGCGGCCAACCGGACGGCTTCGGCGCCATCGCCGGCCTCGCCGACGACGGTCATGTCGGGCTGGGCGTCGAGTACGAGACGAAAGCCCATTCGCAGGAGCGGCTGGTCGTCGACGAGCAGGATCGTCGTGGCGGTGGTCATCGGGGGGTGTCGGCTCCTTGCATATGCAGGCGGATGCTCACCCGCCAGCCGCCGCCGGCCTGTGGGCCCGCCTCGACCATACCGCCGAACACGGCGGCGCGTTCGCGCATCCCGGTGAGGCCGTGCCCGCCCGGTGCCGGTGGGCCCGAGGCACCGCGGCCGTTGTCGGTGACCTCGACCTCGAGTACGTGTCCAGGGGAGTAGTTGAGACATACCCGGGAGCTGGCGGCGGCGGCGTGCTTGAGGACGTTGGTCAGCGCTTCCTGTACCAGGCGGTAGACGACCAGTTGGGCGCTGGACGGCAGGCTGAACGGCTGCCCGGTGACGGTGAGCTGGGTCGGCAGTCCGGCGGCGCGGACCGTGCTGAGCAGTTCGTCGAGATCCGTCACGGCCGGCTGTGGTGCGAGCGCGGGCTGTGGGCTGTTGTCGCGCAACACCCCGAGGAGGCGGCGCATCTCGTCGATGGCCTGGCGACCGGTATCGGATACCCGGCCCATGATCTCCTCGGCCTGATCGGGGTTGGTACGGGTGGTGTACCCGGCGCCGTCGGCAAGGGCGATCATCACGGAGATGTGATGGGCGACGATGTCGTGCATCTCGCGGGCGATGCGGGCCCGTTCGTCGGCCACGGCGAGCTTCGCCTGCTGGTCACGGTCGCGTTCGAGGCGCGCGGCTCGGTCTTCCAGGGCGGCGAGGTAGGCCCGGCGGGTACGCATGTTGGTGCCGATGACACCCACGGCGGTGATCATGCCGGACATCAGGATCCACGCCCAGAACGTGGTGCCCTCCGGCGCGAAGCGTACGGCGGCGAGCACCACGCCGATCTCCAGTACGCCGGCGGCGAGGAGTACCCGCCGGGCGGTGGCGTAGGCGGCCACCGTGTAGAAGGCGATGAGTAGGGCAAGGTCGGCCGTCAGCAGCCGATCGCTCAGCCATTGGATTCCAGCGACGGCGGCGATCATTCCGAAGACCGCCGTCGGGGCCTTGCGCCGCCACACCAGCGGCAGGAGCAGGGCCGCCTGGAGCGTCCAGGCCCATACCAGCGGCGGTGGACTTCTCAACACCTTCGGTGCGGTGATCACGAAGACCAGTGCGGCGAACGCGGCGTCGGTGGCGATCGGGTGCGTGCGCAGGGCCGTACGTACCGCGTCGAAGCCGATCGCCGCGGCGGCCTGTCGTACCCGCTTCATCTCACCTCCTCGCCGGTATGCGCTGTCCCGCCGGCACTCGGGGTGAGTGCCGGCGGGACCACGTGCGGGGCCAGGTTACGCGTCGCGACGCTTGAGCAGGATCGCCGCGGCGATGATCGAGGCCGCGGCGTAGCCGCAGAAGACCGCGAACCCGGTCCACGGCGCCAGTTCGCCGGGTGCCTGGTGTACGGACATGACCGCCTGCCCGGCATTGGACGGCAGGTACGGTGTGATGTGCTTCGCCCAGGTCGAGGGCAGTACCTCACCGAGGACCGGCAGGACCAGCAGGACTCCGAACAGCGTGGCGATGGCACCCGCGGTGTTGCGGATGATGAAACCGAGCCCGACGCCCAGCAGCCCCACGACGGTCAGGTACAGCCCGGCGCCGATCACGGCCCGGGCGACGCCGGCCGCCCCGAGCGTGGTGCTGTGCGAACCCAGGAGCGCTTGGCCGCCGAGGAACGCCGCGAACGACGCCGCGATCATCAGGACGGCGGCGACGACGGCGAACAGGCCTGCCTTGGCCCATAGCACCGGTAGTCGCTTGGGTGCCGCGGCGAGAGTCGCGCGGATCATGCCGGTCGAGTACTCGCCGCTGATCAGCAGTACGCCGAGCACGCCGATGGCGAGTTGGGCCAGGAACACGCCGCGCAGGCTGACGCCGGCCGGGTCGAAGCGGGCCAGTTCCGCCGGGTCGAGCTGCGCCCACCGGTTGGCCATCACCCCGGCGAACAGCATTCCCAGCCCGATCGTCATCACGATCGCCGCGAGCAGGGTGTACACGGTCGACCGCAGCGACCGCAGTTTGATCCACTCGGAGGCCAGGACCCGGCCCTGCGTGACCTCGTGGTGCTCCACGGCCTTGTCATGCCCGGCGGATTGGCGGGGGGCGGTGACGGTTGCGGTGCTCATGCGGCACTCCTTCCCGCGCCGACCAGCTCGGAGCCGGTGACGCCGTGGTATTCGACCGAGTCGCGGGTCAACTCCATGAACGCTTCCTCCAGCGACGCGCGTACCGGCGTCAGCTCGTGCAGCGTCATGCCGTTGCGGGCGGCGATCTCTCCGATGGCTTCGCTGTCGAGGCCGTGTACGTCGAGCACGCCGGCCTCGGAGCTGGAGACCGTCACGTCCGGACCGGCCAGCAGGTCGCGCAGCTGGGCCGCCTGTGGGGACCGTACCCGCGTGGTCTGCCGGGACGAGTTGTGGATGAAGTCCGCCACCGACACGTCAGCGATCAGCCGCCCGCGCCCAATGATGATCAGCTGCTCGGCGGTCAGCGCCATCTCACTCATCAGGTGCGAGGACACGAAGACGGTGCGGCCTTCGGTGGACAAGCCCTTGAGCAGGTTACGGATCCACAGGATGCCCTCGGGGTCCAGGCCGTTGACCGGCTCGTCGAGGATCAGCGTCGCCGGGTCTCCCAGCAGCGCTGACGCGATGCCCAGCCGCTGCCCCATACCGAGGGAGAACCCGCCGGCCCGCTTGCGCGCCACCTCGCGCAGTCCGACGAGGTCGACCACCTCGTCGACGCGGCGCCGGGAGATGCCGGTGGTGGCGGCGAGGGCGAGCAGATGGTTGTAGGCCGACCGGCCGGTGTGGATCGCCTTCGCCTCCAGCAGCGCGCCGACTTCGTGCAGCGGCGCGGCGTGCTGCGCGTAGTGGCGGCCGTTGACGGTGACGTCTCCGGCGGAGGGAGCGTCCAGCCCGAGGATCATCCGCATCGTGGTCGACTTGCCCGCCCCGTTGGGGCCGAGGAAGCCGGTCACGATCCCGGGCTTGACGGTGAAACTCAAGTCATCGACGGCGACCTTGTCGCCGTAGCGCTTGGTCAACCCGCGCGCTTCGATCATGTTGATAACCCCTTGGTTGGTGGTGTATCTCGAAGCTACGGCCGGCGGACTGTTTCATCGACCATCGGGAGAGCGATTTCGCCGGGTCGCGATCTGCCACCAACGAGGTACGGCCTACGCCGCAGGTCGTACCCCGCCGGTGCGTACGGTGGACCACCGGTACGCCTCCGCCGCCGCGTCCTCGATGGCGCATGAGATTCATTAGAGTGGTCACTGTGCGGCACCGTGCTGCCTGACTGGGCGGGCGACGGTCGAACCGGGAGGCGGTGGATGTCCGTGGAGGTTGTGGACGGCGCGGTCCCCCCCGCCGAGGCGGCGCGGCTTGCGGCCGTGCGCCGCTACGAGATTCTCGACAGTCCGCCGGACGGGGCGTTCGACGCGGTGTGTGAGCTGGCGGCGACCGCGTGTCAGGTGCCGATCGCGACGGTGACGATCGTGGACGAGGACCGGATCTGGTTCGCCGCGACCAAAGGCCTCACGGCCGCCGAGATACCCCGCGAGCCTGGGCTGTGCGGGTCGGCTGTGATGGACGACGACGTGTACATGGTGTCCGACGCCGTCCACGACCCGCGGACCTTGAACAACGCCCTGGTCCGCGGGGAGCTGGGATTGCGGTTCTACGCGGGCGCTCCGATCGTCACGGCCGACGGATACCGGCTGGGCACCGTCAACGTCATCGACCGGCAGCCACGGCAGCTCAGCGAGAGTCAGGTGCACACCCTGCGGAACCTGGCCAGACTGGTCGCCGAACACCTTGAGTTGCGGCTGGGCGCTCTGCATACGGTGCGACGCGAGCGGCAGGCCGCTGCTCAGGCCGAAGAAGGCAGGCGACGCTACGCCCACCTCGCCGAAACGCTACAGCGCAGCCTGTCCCCACCCCGCCTACCCGTGGTGCCCAACGTGCAGGCGGCTGCGGTCTATCACCCGGCTTCCTCCGACGATGTCGGCGGCGACTTCTACGACTTCTTCGCGTTGCACGATGGCAGCTACGCCGTCTTCGTCGGTGACGTGTGTGGAAAAGGTGCCCGGGCGGCGGCGTTGACCTCACTGACCCGCTACACCCTGCGCGGCGCCGCCATCGTCGAACCCGACCCGGCCGCCGTGCTGGCCCATCTCAACGCCGCTCTGCTGCTGGAGGAACATGCCCGGGCCGACGGCGCCATGGCTGAGCTCGGCGACGACGACCTGCTGTGCACCGCCGTCTACGCCCACCTGTACCCACCGAAGCGGCCAGGCGGGAGCGCGGAGCTGCTGATCGCCTGCGCCGGGCACCCCGAACCCATGCTGACCCGACACGACGGCACGTTGGAGGTCATTAGCTGTGGCGGGCCCATCGCCGGCGTCATGCCCGATGCCACGTACACCAGCACCCGGGTTCACCTTCACCCGGGAGACACGCTCCTGCTCTACACCGACGGTGTCACCGACGCCCGCACCGATAGCGGCGACCGGTTCGGCGTCGAAGGGCTGACCCACTTCCTCGAGAGCGGCCATAACGACGCGGCGGCGCTCGTCGCAGGCCTTGACCAACTTCTCGCCGGTTTCCACACCCGTCGCCCCGACGACGTCGCCGCCCTCGCCCTTACCGTCAACCCGGTCGACGACGGCGACTGACCCGCCGGAAAGGGCAACCATCAGACCGCCGCCCGGCGCCGTCACGCCGCGTTACGTCGCCCATCTGACCATGGATTCGCGCGTCACCGGGACAGGCGCGGAGCAGGGCTTCAGGACAATACGTAAGGCGGTGTGACGTTGCCGGCGGGAACAGTGGTCAGGCGGTTACCGCACTCACCGCGTCCGCCCATATGGTGGCGGCTTCCTTCACCTGCTCGGAGTTGACGACCAGGGCGGGGATGAACCGGACCACCTGGCCCCACCCGCCGCAGGTCAGAAGCAGCAGGCCACGCTTGGCGGCCTCTTGTTGCGCGGCGGCGGCGGTGGCACCGTCAGGGTTGCCGGCCGCGTCGCGGAACTCGTTGCCGAGCATGAGTCCCAGGCCTCGCACATCAGTGATCTGCTCATGCCGCGACGCCACGTCCTCGAGCGCCGCACGAAGTTCGGCGCCCTGGGCGGCCGAGTTCTGCACGAGGCCTTCGCTCTGGATGACATCGAGGGTGGCGAGCGCCGCGGCACAGGCGACCGCGTTCGCGCCATAGGTGCCGCCCTGCGAGCCGGGCCAGGCCTTCTCCATGAGCTCGGCGCGGGCGGCGATGCCCGACAGCGGGAACCCGGAGGCAAGACCCTTGGCGGTGATGAGCACGTCTGGGCGTGCGTCGAAGTGGTCGCCGCCCCAGAACTTGCCGGTGCGTCCCCAACCGGTCTGCACTTCGTCGAGCACGAGCAGGATGCCGTACCGGTCGGCGCGCTCGCGCAGCCCGGCCAGGAACCGAGTGTTCGCCGGCACGTAGCCGCCCTCGCCGAGCACCGGCTCGACGAAGAATGCCGCGGTCTCGTTCGGTGGTGTCACCGTCTGGAGTAGATAGTCAAGCTCGCGCAGCGCGAAGTCGGTCGCCTCTTCCTCGCTCCAGCCGTAGTGGGTGGGGTTCGGGAACGGAGCGATGACGACGCCGCCCATGATGGGGCTGAAGCCGGAGCGGAACTTGGTCCCGGAGGTGGTCATCGACGCGGCGGCGACGGTTCGGCCGTGGAACCCCCCGTGGAAGACGACGACGTTCGGGCGGGCGGTGGCCTGGCGGGTCAGGCGCAGGGCAGCCTCGACGGCCTCGGAACCGGAGTTGGCGAAGAAGGTTCGGTCGAGGCCCGCGGGGAGGACCTCGCCCAGGCGGTCGACCAGGTCGAGCAGTGGGCGGTGCATGACCGTCGTGTACTGGGCATGGATGAGGGTCGCGACCTGACGTTGCGCCGCCTCGACCACGCGCGGGTGGCAGTGTCCCGTACTGGTGACGCCGATGCCGGCGGTGAAGTCGAGGTAGCGACGTCCGTCTTCGTCGTAGAGGTGGACGCCTTCACCTCGGGCGGCGATGACTCCGGTTGCCTGCTTGAGGATCGGAGAGAGTTCTGCCACGGGGACCCCTCTGGTAGATTGTTGACAATCAAACTAGAAGTTAGCCTACAACGGCTCGCGGTCCGCGTCAGCCCCCTGAAGCGGCTCCCGCCTCCCAGAATCCTTTGTCGGAAGGGAAGAAATGACCGATCAGGACACTGAGCGCTCAGTCGTCGAGGCGGCGCCGAAGCAACTCTTCATTGGCGGCAAGTGGGTCGACGCGTCGTCGGGGGCCACGTTCGACGTACTGGATCCGTCCACCGGCGAGGTGTTGTGTGCCGTGGCGGACGCCTCACCCGAAGACGGAATGGCCGCGCTCGAAGCCGCCGCCGCGGCGCAGTCCGCATTCGCCGCCACCCCGCCGCGGCAACGCGCCGACATGCTCATGCGCGCCTTCAACCTGCTGCACGAGCGCATCGATACGCTCGCCCTGCTCATGACTCTCGAAATGGGCAAGCCCCTGGCCGAGTCGCGGGGTGAGATCGCCTACGCCGCGGAGTTCTTCCGCCACTTCGCCGAAGAGGCCGTACGCATCAACGGCGGCTACCAGGTCGCACCGGCCGGTGGAGCCCGTTTCCTGCTGGCCAAGCAGCCGGTCGGGCCCTCGTTGCTCGTGACGCCCTGGAACTTCCCGATGGCGATGGGTACCCGCAAGATCGGTCCCGCGATCGCCGCCGGCTG
>JAOPWA010000489.1 GCA_025965915.1 Dactylosporangium sp.
CTAGCAGCTCCGCCTCAGCGGAGGCGGTGCCGACGCTGGACGGGCAGTCGGCTACCGCGGACACGGTTGCGCCGACAGCGGCCGCCGCTGGCGCCCAGAAGCCGGCCTCCAACTCCTCGGGTCTGAGCACGTTCTCGTGGATCATCCTCATCCTGGCACTGCTGCTCGTGCTGGCCGGTGTCGGCGTGTTCGTCATGATGTTCCTCAACCGCAAGAAGCGCGACGCCGAGGACGAAGACGAGGGCGGCAACCTCCCTCCCGCTCCCGGCGGTGCGCCCGTCTCGGGCGGCCCCGGTATGTACGGCTCGGCCGACCCGACGATGGTCGGTCAGCCCGGCATGATGCCGGCGGGCATGGCGATGCCAGGCGCCTCGGACGCCACCGCGCTCCTTCGCCCGGCTCGTCCGGAAGACGAGTTCCCGGACCCGTACGCCGCCCCCTACCCGACGACCGTGCAGGGCTACACGCCGGCAGGCAACGGGTACGGCGCCGCGACCCAGGTTGGTGGATACGGGCCCGGCCAGTCGGCCGGATACGACCCGGCAACGCAGCAGGGCTATGGCGCCGCGCCCGCCGGCCACGGCGGGGAACAGGGCTACGGCGGACAGCCCGGCTACGGCGGGGACCAGCCCTACGGCGCACAGCCACAGCCTGGGTACGGCGGACAGCCCGGCTACGGCGGGGACCAGGCCTACGGCGCACAGCCTGGCTACGGCGGGGACCAGGGCTACGGCGGACAGCCCCAGCCCGGCTACGGCGGACAACAGCCCGGCTACGGCGGGGACCAGCCCTACGGCGCACAGCCACAGACCGGCTACGGCGCGGACCAGGCCTACGGCACACCCAACGGCGCGGCGCCCCGCTATGACGAGGCCACCGGCCGCTGGGACGGCCCCGACGAGGGCTACCCGGCTGCCGGGGCGCACTCACAGCAGGCCGGCTACGACCAGCGGAACGGTTACCAGCAGCAGGGCGGCGGTCACGATGCCGCGGGGTACCCGCCCGCACAGGACCCGTACTACCAGGAAGAACCCCCGCCACCGGCACCGCCGGGGTCGGCCCGGCGCGGCGCGCCACCGGCCGGCCGGGGCGGCGACCGCCAGCAACTCAACTGGCTCGACGACTAGGTCTCAACCGAAGAAGCCGGCGTGGTTCGTTGAAACGAACCACGCCGGCTTCTTCGGTTGAGAGACGAGGACCGGGACGAACTGTCAGGCGGCCGCGAATAATGCGCCGACTGGCGTCAGCTCGACGGGTCCGCGTCGGTCGTACCTTCCGCATTGTCCGTAGCGTCGGCGGCGTCCGAGCCGTCCGTAGCGTCGGTGGCCTTCGCGCTGTCCGTCGCGTCCGCGGCGACTACCGCCTCCGCTGCCAGTTCGGCGCTGGCGGCCTGCTCGGCCTGCAGCGCCAGGTCGGCTTCTGGTGCCGGCACGGCCGCCTCGTCGACCGAGCCGTCGTCAACCGCCGAGGCACCGTCAGCCGCCGGGGCATCCTCCTGCCCGGCGACCCCGACCACGTGGCCGAACAGGGCCGGCAGGGCCGACGAGTACGCCTGCCGAAGCTCGGCCAGCGGGATGCGGAACTGGCCGCTGACCTCGAGCGTCCCGCTGCGGCCGTCGACCACACCGATACGGGCATGGGCCAGGTTCTGCTCGGTGCACAGCGCCAGGAATGCCTCTTCGTGCCCGCGCGGCACGGCGACGAGTGCCCGCCCCGCCGACTCGGAGAACAGCAGCACGAACGGGTCGACATCGTCGGGGAACGAGATCGTCGCGCCGAGGTTGTGGCGCAGGGACGACTCGACCAGGGTCTGTGCGAGACCGCCGTCGGACAGATCGTGGGCCGCACCGAGGTGGCCGCGCTGGGCGGCCGTCACCAGTACGGACGCGAGCAGCTGCTCGGCGGCGAGGTCGACCATGGGCGGACGCCCACCGAGGTGCTCGTGCACGACCCAGGCCCACTCCGAGCCGGACAGCTCGGCGCGGGTCTGGCCGAGCAGGATCAACACGTCGCCGTCGGCCGAGAAGCCCATCGGCACCCGGTTCACCACGTCGGGCAGTACCCCGAGGACCCCGACGACGGGCGTCGGGTTGATCGGGGCGGCACCGGTCTGGTTGTAGAAGCTGACGGTGCCACCGGTGACCGGGATGCCCAGCTCCGGGCAGCCGTCGGCGAGGCCGCGTACGGCCTCGGCGAACTGCCACATGACGGTGGGGTCCTCCGGTGAGCCGAAGTTGAGGCAGTCGGTGACCGCGACCGGCGTGGCGCCGGTGACGGCCACGTTGCGGTAGGCCTCGGCGAGGGCGAGCTTGGCGCCGTTGTACGGGTCGAGCCGGGCGAACCGGCCGTTGCCGTCGAGGGACAGCGCTACACCCAGGTTGCTCTCCTCGTCGATGCGGATGATCCCGGAGTCCTCGGGCTGAGCGAGCACCGTGTTGCCGAGCACGTACCGGTCGTACTGCTCGGTTACCCACGTCTTGTCGCACAGGTTGGGGCTCGCGGCCAGGCGCAGGACGGTTTCGCGCAGCTCGTCGCCGGTCTTGGGCCGCGGCAGCGTCTCGGCCCGGTCGGCGTTGAGCAGGATCAGGTCACCCGGCTCGCGCATGGGGCGGGCGTACACCGGCCCGTCGTCGGCCAACGATCCCGGCGGTACGTCGACGACAGGCTCGCCCCGCCAGTTGATGACCAGGCGGCCGGTGTCGGTGACGGTGCCGAGCGCGGTCGCGAGCACGCCCCACTTCTCGGCGACGGCGAGCACGCTGTCGACCTTGGACGGCTCGACGATCAGGAGCATCCGCTCCTGGGATTCGCTCGCGAGGATCTCGTGCGGCTCCATCGAGGCCTCACGCAGCGGTACGAGACCGAGGTTGACCTCCATGCCGGTGCCCGCCGCCGCCGCGGTCTCGCTGAGCGCGCACGTCAGGCCTGCGCCGCCAAGGTCCTGGATACCGACGATGAGGCCGGCGTCGTAGACCTCGAGGCACGCCTCGATCAGCAACTTCTCCATGAACGGGTCGCCGACCTGCACCGACGGCCGGCGGGTTTCGCTCTCGGCGTCGAAGGTGGCACTGGCCAGCACGGATACGCCGCCGATTCCGTCACGCCCGGTCTTCGCACCGAGCAGGATCACGACGTTGCCTGTACCCGCGGCGGC
>JAOPWA010000506.1 GCA_025965915.1 Dactylosporangium sp.
CGACGCAGCGGCCGTCGGTCGACGTGGTGACCGGCCTGATCAAGGCCAACGTGCCGTCGCGGCTCGCGTTCGCCACGTCCAGCCTCGCCGACTCGCGAGTCATCCTCGACCAGCCCGGGGCAGAGAAGCTGATCGGCCGCGGCGACGCGCTGTTCCTGCCGATGGGCGCCTCGAAGCCGGTCCGGCTCCAGGGTGCGTGGGTCAGCGAAAAGGAGATCAACGACGTCGTCAAGTTCTGCAAGGACCAGCGCGAGCCCGAGTTCCGCCCCGATGTGCTGATCAAGGTGGAGGAGCCCAAGAAGAAGGTCGACGAGGAGATCGGCGACGATCTCGACCTGCTGCTGCAGGCGATCGAGCTGGTGGTGACCAGCCAGTTCGGCTCGACCAGCATGCTCCAGCGCAAGCTGCGGGTCGGCTTCGCCAAGGCGGGCCGGCTGATGGACCTCATGGAGACGCGCGGCATTGTCGGGCCGTCCGAGGGTTCCAAGGCACGTGACGTGCTGATCAAGCCCGACGAGCTCGCCGAGGTTCTTGCCAACCTGAAGAACGACGACGAATAGCGTCCGGTGCTTGCCGCGTTCGCGCCGATCTGGGCGCTGACGGCCGTCGGGTACCTCGCTGGCCGCAGCCAGGTCCTCGGCCCCGCCGCGGTCGACGTGCTCGGCCGGTTCGTGTTCTACGTCGCGATGCCGGCCGCGCTGCTCAGCACGCTCTCCCGCCAGCCGCCACAGGGATTCGCCGGCAAGGGCATCGCGGCGTTCGCTGTCGGCACCTTCTTCATCGGTGGCGTCGGCTTCGCGGTGGCCCGATGGCTCTTCCACCGGCCGCTCGGTGAACAGGCGATCGCTGGCATGGCCGCCGGCTATGTCAACGCCGCCAACCTCGGCATCCCGGTCGCGGTGCAGGTGCTGGGTAACGCCTCGTTCCTCGCGTTCGTGCTGCTCCTGCAGACCCTGATCGTCACGCCGATCATTCTCGGTGCCCTCGACGTGGCCCAGCGGGAGCACCGGGGGAGTCGTTGGCGGCGGCTGGCCACCCTGCCGTTGCGCAGCCCGGTCCTCATCGCCTGCGCGGTCGGCATGACGCTGGGCGCCGCCCGGGTCCGACTGCCGACCCTCGCGGACAGCATCCTGGCTCTGCTCGGTGCGGCTGCCGTGCCGACGGCGCTCGTGGCGTTGGGGCTTTCGTTGGTACGGGCGGAGCCGACCGACGCCCAACCCCCGCGCCCCGTCGAGCTGGTCCTGTCGACCGGGTTGAAGGTGCTCGGCCAGCCGCTCGTCACCTACGCGGTGGCGCGTTTCGCGTTCGGCCTGCGCGGCGTCGAACTGTTGGCGGTGGTGATCTGCGCGGGCCTGCCGACGGCGCAGAACACGTTCGTGTTCGCCCGCGCCTACGGGGTCGACGGCCGGTTCGCGCGGGACAGCATCGTGACCTCGACCGCCCTGTCCATGATCACCCTGACTCTCGCCGGTGCCCTGCTGGCCTAGCGGCTCGGCGTGGCGGCTCCGGCCCACAAAGTGTCGGTCCTGGTCGGTACCCTCGGGAGCATGTCCACCGAAGTGACCCGCCGCGTTGCCCTGTTGACTTTGGGCTGCGCCCGCAACGAGGTGGACTCCGAGGAGCTCGCCGCCCGCCTGTCCGCCGGCGGTTGGGAGGTCTCCACCGACGGCACCGACGCCGACGTCGTGCTGGTCAACACCTGTGGCTTCGTCGCCAAGGCCAAGCAGGACTCGATCGACACCCTGCTCGCGGCCGCCGACACCGGCGCGAAGGTGGTGGCGACCGGGTGCATGGCCGAACGGTACGGGCGGGAACTGGCCGACAGCCTGCCCGAGGCCGACGCGGTGCTGGGCTTCGACCACTACCCGGAGATCTCCGAGCGGCTGTCGGAGGTGCTCGACGGACAGAAGATCCAGTCCCACGTGCCCCGGGACCGGCGCACCCTCCTGCCGCTGACGCCGGTTGAGCGGCGCACCGCCGACGTGGTGGTGCCGGGCCACCTGACCGTCGACGAGCACACCCCGGCGCACCTGCGGGGGGTGCTGCGCCACCGCCTGGACCGCGGCCCGGTGGCCTCGCTCAAGCTCGCGTCCGGCTGCGACCGGCGCTGCGCGTTCTGTGCGATCCCCACCTTCCGCGGGGCGTTCGTCTCGCGTACCCCGGACGAGATCCTCGCCGAGGCCGAGTGGCTGGCCCGTTCCGGCGTACGTGAGCTGGTCCTGGTCAGCGAAAACTCCACGTCCTTCGGCAAGGATCTGGGCGACCCGAGGCTGCTGGAGAAGCTGCTGCCCCAACTGGCGGCGGTCGACGGCATCGTGCGCGTACGCGCCTCGTACCTCCAGCCGGCCGAGACGCGCCCCGGTCTGGTTGAGGTGCTGGCCGGTACTCCCGGCGTCGCGCCCTACTTCGACCTGTCGTTCCAGCACGCCAGCGAGCCGGTGCTGCGCCGGATGCGCCGTTTCGGCTCGACCGAGCGGTTCCTGGACCTGCTCGCCGGCGTCCGGGCGCTCGCACCCGACGCCGGCGCCCGGTCCAACTTCATCGTGGGCTTTCCGGGTGAGACCCGCGCCGACGTCGACGAGCTCGTGCGCTTCCTGGAGGAGGCGCGGCTCGACGCGGTCGGCGTGTTCGCCTACAGCGACGAGGACGGCACCGAGGCGGCGGACCTGCCGGGCAAGGTCCGCGCCGACACCGTCCGGCGGCGCTACCTTCGGGTCACCGACCTGGTCGAGCAGCTGTGCGCGCAGCGGGCGGAGGACCGGGTCGGATCGATCGTGGAGGTGCTGGTCGACAGCGTCGACGCAGCCGACGGAGGTGGCGCTGTCGACGGCCTCGAGGGGCGCGCCGCACACCAGGCGCCGGAGGTGGACGGCTCCACGACGCTGGTTGCCGGGGGCCTGGAGCTCGCTACGCTGCACCCCGGGGATCTCGTGGCCGCCCGGGTCACCGGTAGCTCCGGCGTCGACCTCGTGGCCGTACCCGAGAGGGTGTTGTCACCGGCGAGACCGTCGTGACGGCTGAGCCGTCACCCGCACCGGCCCGCCAGGTGCCAGTGCTCAACGTGGCCAATGCCCTGACGGGTCTGCGGCTCCTACTGGTGCCGGTCTTCCTGGCGTTCACCGTCGCCTCGGACATGACCCGGCCGGGCTGGCGGGTCGCGGCCTGTGTGACGTTCAGCGTCGCGTCGCTGACCGACTTCGTCGACGGCTGGATCGCGCGCACCTGGGACCTGGTGACCTCGTTCGGCAAGGTCGCCGACCCGATCGCTGACAAGGCTCTCACCGGCACCGCGTTGGTGCTGCTGTCCGCCTACGGCCGGCTGAGCTGGTGGGCCACCGGCATAATCCTGGTACGCGAGATCGGCGTGACGGCCCTGCGCTTCTGGGTGATCCGCCGCGGCGTCATCCCGGCCAGTCGGGGCGGCAAGGTCAAGACCGCACTGCAGATCCTGGCCATCGCGTGGTATCTGTTGCCCCTGTCCGGACCGCTGGCGCAGGTCGGCGTGTGGGTGATGTGGCTCGCGGTCACGGTTACCGTGATCACCGGCGCCGACTACGTGCTACGTGCCCTGCGACTGCGGCGCGACGGCGGTGGGTCGGACTACGGCGGCGGGCCGAACGGCGAGATGGGGGAGCAGGTGCCATGACGGAGTTGGTCGGACCGGTGCTGAGGCTACTGCGCGAGCGGGGGGAGACCCTGGCGGTAGCGGAATCCCTGACCGGAGGTCTGCTGGCCGCGACGATCGTGGACGTGGCGGGTGCGAGTGCCGTGTTCCGTGGCGGCCTGGTGGTGTACGCGACGGATCTCAAGCGTGAGCTGGCGGGCGTGCCGGCGGACCTGCTGGCCGAGCGCGGGCCGGTCGATCCGGACGTGGTGTTGGCGCTGGCCGACGGCGCGCGGCGGGTCTGCGGGGCGGACTGGGGCCTGGCGACCACGGGCGTGGCCGGCCCCGACCCGCAGGCCGGCGTACCCGTCGGCACGATCTACCTGGCCTGTCGTGGACCGGATGGGGGAGAGGTGCGCGGTATGACGCTCGACGGCGACCGCGCTCGGATCCGCGCCGGCGCCGTGGCGGCCGCCCTGGAGTTGCTCGCGGAGACCCTCGGCATCACCGGCTGAACGGGCCCGCCCCCTTTCGGTGAGGCTTCGCAAGGGAGGGTGTCGTTCGGTCACAAAGCGGGTACCGTTGCATGACTGGGTTCGCCCTGAGCCCTTGGGTGACCGATTAAGGGGGTGCGATGGTCCTGCTACGTCGGGTGATCGGCGATGCGCTCCGAGCGCGGCGCCAGTCCCAGCAGCGCACCCTCCGCGAAGTGTCGACCGCCGCCAACGTCAGTCTCGGTTACCTGTCCGAGATCGAGCGCGGTCAGAAGGAAGCCTCGAGCGAGCTGCTCTCCTCGATCTGCGACGCCCTCGGTGCCCAGCTCTCCGAAGTGCTGCGCCAGGTCAGCGACACGCTCGCGCTGGCCGAGCAGATGGAAAGCGTGCTCGTGCCGGTCGGCCAGCCGCCCGCGGAGAGCCCCGCCGCGGCGCCGTCGGCGCGCGCGCCGAAAGTCACCGGTGGCAAGGTCTCCGTGGCCGTGCACCACGATGGCCCGCTCAAGACCACCCTGCGCGCGACCCGCGCGGGCCGGCAGTCACCCAATCGTGACGTCGTCTGCGCCGCCTGAGACGTCGTCTGCGCTGCCTGACGCGGGATTTCTCGCTGACACCTGCCACACTGAGGGTCCCTCTGACCGGCGTGTGCCGGCCAGGTTCCCTCGGAGGCGACAGTGGTGCTCGACACCCCGACGCGGCGGCGCAACCCGCTACCGCTGATCATTGCCGTCGTCATCGGCCTGGTTGTGATCATCGGGATCTACCTGGTGCTCAGGCCTGCGGGCAAGGGCGCCGGTAAATCCAGCGCCGGCCGCGGCGACTGTGTCGCGCTGTCGGTCGCCGCATCCAGTGAGAAGTCCGCGCTGCTCAGCGAGTTGGCCGGACAGTACAACAAGAGCGGCCGGACATTCGGCGGCAGGTGCGCCGACGTGAAGATCATCAGCAAGGCGTCGGGCGCGGCCATGGAGGCCCTCGCCGCCGGCTGGGACCCGAGGCGTGACGGCGGGCCCGTCCCGCAGGTGTGGAGCCCGGCCGCCTCCTCCTGGGTGTCGCTGCTGCGCCAGCGCGCCGCCAGTACCGACAAGGGCACCCTCGTCGGTGATACGAAGCCGGCGTCCCTCGCGCAGACCCCATTGGTGCTCGCGATGCCCAAGCCGATGGCTGTGGCGCTCGGCTGGCCGGCCAAGAGTCTGGGCTGGTCGGACGTGCTGGGTCTCACCAATGATCCGAAGGGTTGGGGTGCGGTGGGGCACCCCGAGTGGGGCAGCTTCCGGTTGGGCAAGACCAACCCGCACTTCTCCACGTCGGGGCTCAACGCCACCGTCGGTTCGTACTTCGCCGCCACGGGACGCTCCGGCGACCTGACCGAGGCCGACCTCGGCGACCCGAAGGTCCTCGACTTCGTCAAGGGAGTGGAGGCCGGCGTTGTCCATTACGGGGACACGACGCTGACGTTCCTGGCCAACCTCGCCGCCGCTGACGCGCGGGGCCAGGGGATGAACTACATCAGCGCGGTCGCGGTCGAGGAGAAATCGGTCTACGACTACAACCAGGGCAACCCGACCGGCGATCCCAAGCTCGCCGGCAAGGGTCAGAAGCCGCGGGTACCGCTGGTCGCGGTCTACCCGAAGGAAGGCACCCTGGTCTCGGACAACCCCTACCTGGTGCTCGCCTCCGCCAGCGACGAGCAGAAGGCCGCCGCCGACGACTTCTTGAAGTACCTGCAATCCCCCGAGCAGCAGAAGCGGTTTACCGGCGCAGCATTCCGGGGCTTCGACGGCAAGCCCGGCTCGGTGCTGTCGCAGGCCAACGGGCTGCTGCCCAACCAGCAGTTGGGCGTACTCGATCCGCCCTCCTCGGCCGTGCTCGCGAAGGCGCTCAGCACCTGGGACAGCCAGCGTAAGCGGGCCCGGGTCCTGCTCGTTCTCGACGTGTCGGGTTCCATGGCCGACTCCGCGGTGGGCGGGAAGTCCAAGCTCGAGGTGGCCAAGCAGGCGGCGCTGCGGTCGGTCGACCTGTTCGCCCCCGACGACGAGGTCGGGCTGTGGACCTTCTCGACGGAGCAGCGCGGGGCCAGCACGCCGTACACCGAGCAGGTGCCGGTCGGGCCGGTGTCCGGCAACTCCGGCCGGATCAAGGGCGTCATCAACGGCATGAACGCCGAGGGCGGCACCGCCCTGTACGCGACGACCCGGGCGGCCCAGCAGAAACTGCTGGCCGGTGCCACGCCGGACCGCATCAACGCGATCGTGGTGCTCACCGACGGCAAGAACGAGTATCCGAAGGACAGCGACCTGGACGGCCTGCTGCGCGATCTCGACGCTTCCAACCTGGAGAACTCGGTACGGGTGTTCACGATCGCGTACGGCGACAAGGCCGACCTGGACACGCTGAAGCGCATTTCGTCGGCGTCACGCGCGGCGGCGTACGACGCGCGCGACCCGATCAGCATCGACAGTGTCCTCGTCAACGTGGTCAGCAACTTCTGACGGGGCGGCGGATGGGTGTCAGACAGCAGTTGACCGAGCCCTGGGGGATCGTGGCCGCGGCGCTGCTCGGCGGGGTGGGTGCGGCCGTCACCGGAGCGCTGGCCCCCGCCGGGCTGCTGGTCGGCGTACCTGTCGGTCTCGGCATCGCGGGTGTCGTCTACGCGGTGCGGGTAGGGCTGGGCGCGCTCACCGATGGTGGCACCGGGCCGGTGTCCGCGGCCGACCTCGACCCATCGCTGCCCGTGCCCCCGCGAGGCAGCGACGCCGAGCGGTGGCTGCGCCGGGCTGAGAGTGCGGTCGGCAGGCTGCGCCAGCAGGCCGAGTCGCCGCGCAGTCCGACACTGCGCACCCAGATCAGCGACGTTGACGACCAGGCGGCCGGGGCGTTGGCCGATCTGCGGCGCTTCGCCGGACAGGTGACATTGTTCGAGCAGACCATGGCGAACATCCCGGTCGACCGGCTGCGCCAGGAGTACGGCGCGATCGAACGTGGCGTACGGGGACTGCCCCCCGGCCCGCTGCGCGAGGAGCGGGAGCGGGCTCTGGGCGCGGTCAGCGACCAACTCGACGTGGCCCGACGGCTTGCCGACGCCCGGGAGACGCTCCTGGCGCGGATGCAGTCGGCCGTACTCGGACTGGAAGGCCTGTCGACCCGGATGGCCGAGCTGCTCGCGTTGCACGCCACAACGACGGGCGGCTCGCTGACGGCCACCCGGGTGGCCGAGTTGACCAGCGACCTGGAGGGGATGAGGGCCGGGCTGGCCGAGGCGGAACGGGTGTCCCGGACGGCGCTCGGCGGCTGAAATCTGCGGAACGCGTGCCAGGTGTGGGTGGAATGTCCGTTTGTGGTTGAGGGATCCCCCGTAGGGCGCGTGACGCTCTGGCCTACGCCTGCAACGATGGAGGCACGTTCGTTTGACATTGCCGGCGCCGCGTCAAGGTGGTCGTGACTGACCGTCGTGACGCCACGGTGGTCGTTACCGGCCGCGATGCACCACGGCGAGACATAGCCGCAGAGAGGACCATGAGACATGGCGAATCCGTTCGCTAAGGGCTGGCGATACCTGATGGCGCTGTTCGGCGCCAAGATCGACGAGTACGCCGATCCGAAGGTGCAGATCCAGCAGGCGATCGAGGACGCGCAGCGCCAGCACCAGGCCCTCGTCCAGCAGGCGGCTGCGGTCATCGGTAATCAGCGTCAGCTGGAGATGAAGCTGTCCCGGCAGATGGCCGAGGTGGAGAAGCTGCAGGGATCGGCTCGCCAGGCGCTGGTGTTGGCCGACAAGGCGCGCGCGTCCGGCGACGAGCAGGAGGCGACGCGCTACGAAAACACCGCGCAGACCTTCGCCACCCAGCTGGTCGCCGGCGAGCAGTCGATGGAGGACCTCAAGAGCCTCCACGACCAGGCGCTCAACGCCGCCACCCAGGCGCGCCAGGCGGTCGAGAACAATGCGCACATCCTGCAGCAGAAGCTCGCCGAGCGCACGAAGCTGATGAGCCAGCTCGAGCAGGCCAAGATGCAGGAGACCGTCGCCCGGTCGCTGGAGTCGATGAGTTCGCTCGCCGCGCCCGGCAATACCCCGTCCCTGGACGAGGTACGCGAGAAGATCGAGCAGCGCTACGCCAACGCGATGGGCCGCGCCGAGCTCGCCTCCAACTCCGTCGAGGGGCGCATGCTCGAGGTGCAGAAGTCGACGCTGGACATGGCGGGCGCGTCCCGGCTGGACCAGATCCGGGCCAGCATGGCCGGTGACCAGCTCGCCAGCGCACCGCCGCAGCAGGCGGTGGAGGGCGCGCCCAAGGACGCGAGTGTTTCCCGGTTGGACGAGCTCCGGGCCAACATGGCCAAGGAAAAGCCGACCGGCGACGCGGCGTCGACTGGCTGAGCTGGACGAGCAAGGAGGTCGGCGTGGGCGCAGCAGGGGATCCGCGGGCGAAGCACTTCCGGCGGCTGCACCGCCTGCGCCGCTCCGCGCGAGGCTGGACGGTGCGCGCCGGGCTCTTCACCGGCGCGGCCGCCGTGCTCCTGCCCTACCACGGACTGGGGCTACCGGACGTGCTCTGGGCGGCCGCGGCCGGTGGCTCGATGGCCATGGCGGGCCTGCGCTGGACGGAAGCCCGTACGTTCGCCGCGCTTCCCGCGCCGCCCCCGCCGGACCCGGCGCTCGCCGCCGAACGTACCCGGCGGGGGTTGGAGGCGGTCGTGCGCCGGTTGCCGGCCGGTGAGGGCGCCCTCGAGGAGCTGCGTCGACAGCGCGACCGGATACGGCTGCGGGGCACCGCGGTCGTACCCGCATGGCAGCGGCTGGACCGGGCCACCACGACCATGTCAGGTCTCGCGGGCCGGCTCGGTGGTCCGGCCGAGCCGGCGGTTGCGGAGGCGGCGGTCGCCGGGCGGACGCTGCGGGAACTGGCCGAACGGGCGGCCAGCGTGGAGCGGGCCGTCCGGCTGGCCCCCGACGAGGCGCTCACCCGCGCCCACGTCGAGCTAGTGACGCAGTTCGAAGCCGGTGTCGCGGCCTACGAGCAACTGGTCGTCGCGGCCGCGGGCTACGTCGCCGAGGACGGCCAGCCGGCAGCCGGCAACGCGGCCGTCAGCCGGCTGCGGGAAGCGACCGATCTGCTGCGGGGGATCGCGGCCGGCCTGGCCGAGCTGCGAACGGCCGGCCCGCCGATTTCCTGAGGCCCCCGGCGCTCAGTCGCGGGCCAGCGTCGGGCGGGTCCCACCGCCGGGCGCGGGACCGGGCTGGCACTTCGGGCACCAGTACGTGATCCGCTCGTAGTCGCCTTCACTGGCCCGGCGGATGACGGTGCCACAGCGCCGACACGGTGAGCCGGCCCGCTCGAACACCCACTGCTTCTCGCCGCGGCGCAACGAGCCGG
>JAOPWA010000536.1 GCA_025965915.1 Dactylosporangium sp.
CAGACACTGCTCGCCGCAACCTTCACGATGACGTCACGGGCATTCTCGATCCGGGGATCGGGCACCGTCCGTACGGCGACCTTGTTCACGCCCTCCCAGCACAGCGCTTTCACGCCGGCCCCCCCGACGCCACCTGCCACACCGCCGCGATCGCCTGTTGCGGCATGGCGTCACGGCCGCTGCTCTGGCCTTCGGCCGTGATGACCTCGCCGGCCTCGATGACCTGCTTGACCCGCCGCAGCGTGTCGTAGAGCAACCGGTCCGCCCGATCAGCGGTCAACGGCGCCACCTCGACACCCGTCGGGGCGCCCACCGGGTACGTCACGTAGAGCCGCACCTCGGTACCGCGCCCGCCGGGCGCCGGTGCGAACTCCACCCGGCCCTCGTGCGGCACCGGCGCGTCCTCCGCGCGCCACGCGAGAAGCCGCTGCGGCTCGTCGACCAGGATCTCGACCATGAACTCGACCTCCGAACTGCCGGGTCCCTCCACGATCCAGCGGGAGCGTTGGTCGTCGACCTCGTCGACCCGTACGACATGCCCGAGTGTTCCCGCGAGGTTGGGCAGGTCCCGCCAGAAGGCGTACACCTCGGCGGGCGGCCGGTAGATCGTGACAGCCCGCGCGTAGGTGCGGCGGCCACCGTCCTCGTCGGTCCGTGGGGTCCGGCGTACCGCCCGCACACCGAAGTAGCCGATGACACCGGCGGTCGCGCCCAGCGCCACCCGCCGCCAGAGTTGAGTGTTCACTGGTGCACCACCCTCGGTGAGAGACCCGTCGCGATCGGCCTACCCACCGATGGCGGGCCTAACCGGCGGTCCTTTATGGATCAGGCGTCGTCAACTCCACCCGGTGAAAGCCACGCCATCGCGGCGACGACCAGGGTTTCGGCCCCGGTCGGCAGCGTCGGCTCCAGCACCGGCGCGAAGTCCTCGCTGACCGTCTGGGCCTGCGCCGCCTCGACCCGTTCGGCACCGAAGCGCACGATGAACGCCTCGCTGACCCGCTTCGTGGCGGCGTCGTCGTTGACCACCGGGTCGAACGCGCGCATCGTCTCGATCTCCGGCGGCCTCGGTGCCCCCGCCGCGGCGGCCTCACCGCGAACGATGCGTCCGATCGCGCCCAGCACCCGCTCGCGTATCCACGGATCGAACGTGCGGACACTCAACTTCAGCTCCGCTTCTTCCGGGATGATGTTCTCCTTGGTACCCGCCTGCAGCGCGCCCACCGTGACGACGGCGGACTCGGTCGCGGGGATCTCGCGGGAGACGACGGTCTGAAGTCGCAGCACGGTCGCGGCGGCCATCACCACTGTATCCACAGTAGACTCCGGTTTGGCGCCGTGGCCGCCCCGACCGAAAAAGCGTACCCGCGGCGAGTCGCTGGCCGCCATCATCAGGCCCGGCCGTGACAGCACCCGCCCGGCCGGTGCTGGTCAGGTGGAGTCCGCGATGCGGCTCTTGCGGCGAGAACATTAACCCTGAGTACCACGGCCGGACGGCTGCCGCAGCACGGGTATCCAGGCCGCCGGCGAGGAGCTCGTCAACGATTCTCGCTGATCCCCCAGCGCTTGCGGACGGCCCGGTCCGCCGCGCTGAACGCCATGTCGGCGAGCAGTCCGAGGATCAGGATCACGACCATGTCGGCCATCATGTCGGCGTACTGCGAGAGGGCCCGGTTCTGCTCCAGGCTGGTGCCGACCGCAGCGCGGCCAGGGATGATCACCAGCAGCTCGCCGGCCATCAGGCTGCGCCAGCAGAAGGCCCAGCCCTGCTTGAGCCCGGACACGATGTGCGGCAGCGACGCCGGCCCGATGACGAAGCGGTAGAGCCCCAGCCCCTGGGCGCCGATGTTGCGCCCGGCGCGCAGCAGCAGAGGCGGCACATAGTCGACACCGGCGATCACGCCATTGGCGATCGACGGCGCTGCGCCCAGCACGACCACGAACAGGATCGCCTGCTCGCTCAACTGGAACAGCACGATGGCCAGGGGAAACCAGGCGATCGACGGCATGGTCTGCAAGGCCGTGATCATGGAGCCGATCGCGGCCCTCAGCACCCGGATCCGGGCGACGGCGACGCCCAGCACGAGCCCGATCGCGATGGCGACCAAGTACCCGATGAGCGCGCGGCGGGCGGTGTTCACGAGGCTCTGCCAGAAATGGCCGGTGCCGAGCATGTCGACGAACGCCTTCGCGACGGTCGACGGCCCGGGCAGAACATAGTCCGGCCGCCAGCCCGACCACACCACGACCTGCCACAGCCCCACGACGATGGCCAGCGCCAGCACCTTCGGCCACGTCCCGGCCCAGATCCTGGCGCCGCGCGGGACCCCGGTGCGACCGCCGAGATCCAGCGCGTCGAGACCGGTTATCGTACGCTCGGTCGTACCCAGATCAGCGGCCATGGCGACGGACCTCCTGCCGCAGACGGTCGGTGACCTCCGCCGCGATCGCGGCGATCTCCGGAGAGTCGATACGGCGTGGCCGTGACACATCGACCCGACGCTCCCAGACGACCCGGCCCGGGCGGCTGGACAGAAGCACGATGCGGTCGCCGAGGCGCGCCGCCTCCCGCACGTTGTGCGTGACGAACAGCACCGTCAACCTGCGCTCCTGCCAGATCCGCTCGATCTCGTCGTGCAGGATGTCGCGGGTCATCGCGTCGAGCGCGCCGAACGGCTCGTCCATCAGCAGCACCGGAGTGTCGAGCGCGAGAGTGCGGGCCAACGCCACCCGCTGGCGCATCCCGCCGGAGAGCTGGTGCGGCCGGCGCTTGGCGAAATCTTCGAGATGCACGGAGCGCAGCAGCTCGGTAACCCGCTGGGCGCGCTGCTCCCGGGGCAGCCTGCGCAGCCGTAACGGCAGGTTCACGTTGCCGGCGACGGTCAACCACGGGAAGAGCGCGGGCTCCTGGAACATGAGCGCCGGATTGCCGCCGCCGATGACGTCGATGCTCCCGGCGTCGTGCTTGTCCAGCCCGGCGACCAGGGACAGCAATGTGCTCTAGCCGCAGCCGGAGGCGCCGACCAGGCACACGAACTCGCCCCGCGCGACGTCAAGAGAGACGTTGTCGAGCGCGTGGACCGCGGTCGGGCCGCGGCCGTAGACCTTGGAGACCCCAGACAGTGTGACTGCCGAGCCGTCCAGAGACCGCTCGGCGTCATTGCCTGTCGAACCTCCAGACAGGACAGCGGTCACGGCTGTACCTCCGGCACTCCTTGGGCTTTGAGTACCTCGTTGAGCAGGCTCAGGTCGTAGAGGCCGTTGAGATCGATCGGCTCGAGCAGCCCGACCTCCTGGGCGTGCTTGGCGCCGTCGCGCAGGGATGAGGCCACCGGATCGTTGAGGAAGGTGGTCGACTTCCAAGAGACGGCTACCTGCTTGATGTCCAACGGCTTGCCGCTGAGCTTCCCGATCTGCTCCGAGACCACCTGCTGCGCGTCCTCGGGGTGCTCGTTGATGAACTTGTTCGCTTCCACCTGACCGGCGATCAGGTTCTTGACCACGTCCCGGTGCTCCTTGAGGAACTTCGTCGTGACGATCAGGTTGGTGATCACGAACTTCTTGTCCGGCCAGAGGTCACGCTCGTCAACCAGGATCTTGCCGCCGGCGGCGACCATCTTGGAGGCGTTCGGCTCGGGGACCCAGGCGCCGTCGATCGCGCCGGTCTGGAACGCGGTCACCGCGGTGGCGTTGTCCTGCGGCAGGATCGATACGTCACCGCCGCCCTCCTTGGTGGTGTTGAGGCCGTGCTGCTTGAGCCAGTAGCGCAGCGCGACGTCCTGGGTGTTGCCCAGTTGCGGCGTCGCGATCTTCTTGCCCCTGAGCTGCTCCGGCGAGGTGATGGTGGGCTTGGTCACGAAGAAGACCCCGCCCGAGGCGGCCCCGGCCACGACCTTGATGGCCTGTCCCTTGGACTTCTGCCAGGCATTGACGGTTGGGTTGGGGCCCACGTACGTCGCGTCGATCGCCCCCGAGAAGAGCGCCTCTACCGCCGCGGGACCAGCGTTGAACTGCTTGGTCTCGAGCGTGACGTTGCTGCCGAGCTTCTCCTTGAAGAAGCCCTTGGCCTCGCCGACGATCGGGGTGGCATGGGTGATGTTCGGGAAGTACCCGAGCCGCAGTGTCACCGGCCCGCTCGAGGCCGCCTTGCCCGAGGAGCCGCCGCAGGCGGTCAGACCGGTCAGGGCCGTAGCCAGGGCCACCATGCCGACCACCGTGCGCATCATCGATCTCGCCACGCTCATCCCCAGAATCCCTAGATGGTTGCTAGGAATACTGGGATAACGGACGGGCGATGTCAATCGCCCGTCCGGACACGGGACTGTCCCGCGAAGGGTGGACTGTCGCCAATACCTGCCGAGAGGCCCGTCGTGAAGAGGTGAGGTGTCAGACCCAGGCGCGGGGGTCGGCCACCAGTTCGCGTACCCGCTCCGGAAGCTCACCGCCCGCGACGTCCGCGATCGTGACCAGTTCGAGGATCTCCCGCTCGCTCGCGCGCAGCGCGATCCACACGTCCTGCAGTGCCTCGGCCGCACCCTGGTAGTCGACGTGCTCCGGCCGCTGGCCACGCACGTTGGCAAGCGGCCCGTCGATGACCCGGATGACCTCGGCCAGCGATATCTCGTGGGCGGGCCGGGCCAGCCGATATCCGCCCTCAGGGCCCCGCTGCGCGGTCACGACGCCGCCGCGCCGCAGTTGGAGCAGGATGCTCTCCAGAAACTTCGGCGGAATCTGCTGAGCCTGCGCCAACCGATCGGCGGTCACCGGGCGCTCCGAACCGTCGCACTCATTGGCCACGGCGGCCAGTTCTGCCACCGCGCGCAGCGCGTAATCAACCCGGGCCGACAATCGCATGTACGAATTATGGCTTGTCAGCGACCTACCGGCCGCAGCAGCCCCTCCTGCACCGCGCTCGCCACGTGACTACCGTCCAGAGTGAACATCCGACCACTGGCCAGACCGCGACCACCGGACGCCGACGGGCTCCAGCAGTCGTAGAGGAACCATTCGTCGGCCCGGAAGGGCCGATGCAGCCAGAACGCGTGGTCCAGGCTCGCGCCCTGGAACCCGCCCGGCCCCCACACGGCCCCGTGCATCGAGAGTACGGAGTCCAGCAGCGTCAGGTCGGACGCGTACGTGAGCGCGCACGCGTGCAGCAGTGGGTCGTCGGGCAACTTCCCGTCGAATCGCATCCACACCCGCTGGTGCGGCTCTGAGGGGCGGTCACCAGGGCGTACCCACCCGGGCTCCCCCACGTATCGCACATCGATCGGGCGCGGGATGACCTCCCAGATGCTGTGGCGCTCGGGGTACTTGGCCAAGCGCTCGCCCATCGTCGGCACCTCGTCGGGGCCCGGAACGTCCAGCGGCGACCGCCCCTGGTGATCGAGGCCCTCCTGCTCGACCTGGAACGACGCCGACATGAAGAAGATCGGCCTGTCGTGCTGGAGGGCCACCGACCGGCGTACCGAGAACGACTGCCCGTCGCGGACGTTCTCCACGGAGTAGACGATCGGCTCGTCCGGGTCACCCGGGCGCACGAAGTATCCGTGCAGCGAGTGCACGTGGCGCTCGGGATCGACGGTGCGGCCGGCGGCAACGAGCGCCTGGCCGGCGACCTGGCCGCCGAACACCCGCTGGGGCCCGACGGTCGGACTGCTCCCCTGGAAGGTGGTGGCTGTCAGCTTGCGGAGGTCCAGCAGTTCGAGTAGCTCATTGACCGCGTGCTGACCGCTGAGGACGTCGGTCACCACGCGTCCCGCTGTTCGCGATAGTCGAGCTCGCTCCTCGCCCTCACGCTGCGTCCGCCAGATCACCGAGACGGTGTACGCGCAGTGTGTTCGTCGAGCCCGGCGTGCCGGGCGGACTGCCCGCGACGATCACCACGTAGTCGCCCTTGTAGGCGAAGTCCATGCCGAGCAGGGCCTGGTCGACCTGGAGGAACATGTCGTCGGTGTGCTCGACGAACGGCGACAGGAACGTCTGCACCCCCCACGACAGCGTGAGCTGGTTACGCACCGTCGGCTCCGGCGTGAACGCCAGCAGCGGCAGGTAACAGTGCAGGCGGGCCAGCCGGCGGACGGTGTCGCCGGTCTGGGTGAACGCGACCATCGCCTTGCCGCCGATGGACTGCGTGATCTTGGCGGCCGCCGCCGTGAGGGCTCCGCCGTGGGTACGCGGGTCGTGCTGCAGCCGGGGCACGTCGATGGAGCCCGCCTCGGTGGTCGCGATGATCCGGGCCATCGTGGACACGGTCAGCACCGGATACCGCCCCACGCTCGTCTCGCCGGACAGCATGAGCGCGTCCGCCCCGTCGAGCACGGCGTTGGCGACGTCGGAGGCCTCCGCGCGGGTAGGCCGCGAGTTTTCGATCATGGAGTCGAGCATCTGGGTCGCCACGATGACAGGCTTGGCCTGCTCGCGGCACAGCTGCACGGCGCGCTTCTGCACCAGCGGCACCTGCTCC
>JAOPWA010000537.1 GCA_025965915.1 Dactylosporangium sp.
CGTCGGCGGAGACGCTGACGTAGGGCCGGTCGAGCTCGTCGGTCTGGCGGAACGCCGCGCGGTAACCGTCGGCCGCCTCCAGCACGGTGGCCGGACTGACGTGGTAATTCGCGGCGAACCGCAGGCCGTTCGCGCCGGCCACCTGTGCGCTCTGGCCGCCGCTGCTGCCGAGGATCCACACCTGGACCTCGGCGCCCTCGCCGGGGACCACGTGGGCCTCCACTCCGGCGGCTGACCGGTAGCTGCCGCGGAGCAACGCGAGGATGTCGTCGACCTGTTCACCGTAGTCCTGCGGCTGGGCACCGGGCTGCTGCAGAAGGGTCTTGTGCAGCGCGAACCGCGGCGATTTCAGCAGGTGCTCGACGTTGAAGCGCACCGGTATGCGCAGTCCGTTCGCGGTCCGGCCGTCGGTGACCTCGGCGGCGCCGACCGTGGCCGGCTGGCGGATCGGCTCCGTGGGGCGGCCGCCCGAGCGGCCGAGGCCGAGATCCAGCCGGCCAGGGTGCAACGCGTCGATGAGCCCGAACTCCTCGACCGTCGACAGGGCGGTGCGGTGGCCGAGTTGTACCGCGCCGGAGCCGATCCTGATGGTCGACGTCGCCGACGCCGTGAGGGCGAGCACGACGGCGGGTGACGTGCCGGCGACACCGGGGTTGAGGTGGTGTTCGGCGAACCAGTAGCGGACGTAGCCGAAGCGTTCTGTCTGCTGGGCGAGATCGATGCTGTTGCGTAGCGCCTCACAGGCGGTGGACCCCGAGGAAATCGGGACCAGGTCGAGCACTGCGAGCGGGGTGTTGGCCATGTTCTGGTGTCCTTTTCACGCGATGGCCGCCCGGGTCAGTCCCCGGGCGGCGGCGGGGCTGGGCGTCGCGAGGCCGAGATGGTCACGCAGTGTGCTGCCCGCGTACTCGGTGCGGAACACCCCTTGCTCCTGCAGCAACGGCACGACCGTGTCGGCGAACAAGTCCAGGCCGCCCGGCGTGATGTGCGGAACGAGGATGAAGCCGTCACTGGCATCGGCCTGCACGAAATCGTTTATCGTCCGGGCGACCGTCGCCGGTGAGCCGACGAACGACTGGCGGCCCGTCACCTCGACGATCAGCTCCCGGATCGAAAGGTTCTCCGCCGCCGATTTGGCCCGCCACTTGTTCGCGGTAGCGAGCGGGTCACCGTACATGCGTACGCTGGCCCGCCCCCGGGCGATCGTGTGTTCGCCCAGGTCCGGGTCGACTTCCGGGAGCGGCCCGTCGGGGTCGTAGCCCGACAGGTCCCGGTTCCACAGCTGCTCCAGGAACCTGATCGCGGTCTGGCCGCTGACCTGCTGCAGGCGTACTTCGCGGGCCAACTCCTCGGCATCGGCGTCGGTGTCGGCCAACACGAAGGTGGCGGCGGGCAGGATGAGCAACTGGTCGGGGGTACGCCCGTAGCGGGCGAGGCGGGCTTTGACGTCGATGTAGAACGCTTTGCCGTCGTCGAGCCGGCTGTGCCGGCTGAAGATCGCGTCCGCGCTCGACGCGGCGAACTCGCGACCCTGTTCCGAGTCACCGGCCTGGAAGATCACCGGCCGGCCCTGCGGACTGCGGGGCACATTGAACTGGCCGGTGATGTCGAAGTGGGCATCGCGGTGGGTGAAGCTGCCCGGGTGCGGATCGGCGAGGAAAGTACCGGAATCCCTGTCGGCGACGATCTCGCCGCCGTGCCACGAGTCGAACAGCTCCCAGGTCGTACGCAGGAACGTCTCAGCCCGCTCATAGCGCTGGTCCTGGGCCAGGAAACCGGCGCGGCGGAAGTTCTCGCCGGTGAACGCGTCCCAGGAGGTGACCACGTTCCACGCTGCCCGACCGTCCGAGAGATGGTCGAGACTGGCGAACTGGCGGGCCACCTCGTACGGCTCGTTGAACGTCGAGTTGATCGTGCCGGCCAGACCGAGCCGTTCGGTGACCGCGGCGAGCGCGGCCAGGACGGTGAACGTGTCCGGGCGTCCGACCACGTCGAGGTCGTAGATGCGGCCGCTCTGTTCGCGTAGCCGCAGGCCTTCGGCGAGGAAGAAGAAGTCGAACTTCGCCCGCTCGGCCGTCTGGGCGAGGTGCACGAACGACGCGAACTCGATGTGGCTGCCGGCCCGCGGGTCGCTCCACACGGTGGTGTTGTTCACGCCGGGAAAATGGGCGGCCAGATGTATCTGCTTGACCGGCTTACTCATCGTCGTCGGCTCCTCGCGCTCGTCGTCGGCTCCTCGCGCTCGTCATGCCGCGGCGTAACGGTTGGCGGGACGGGACAGCCCCAGCCGGTCGCGCAGCGTGCCTGCCTCGTAGGTACGCCGGAAGACACCGCGCCGCTGCAGTTGGGGTACCAGGCGACGGGTGATGGCTTCCAGGTCGTGCGGGATCGTGCCGGGCCGAAGTCGGAAGCCGGACAAGCCGGCCTGCTGCCAGTCCTGCAACAGATCCGCGAGCTGATCCGCGCTTCCCACGAAAACGTGCGCGTCGCTGCTGTATTCGAGTCCTGCCCTCTCGTCCAGGTGCGCCTTACGTGCCGCCGCCCGGGCCGGATCCTCGTCGAGAAACACCACCAGATCGCCGAACAGATGCAGCGTGTCGTCGGCCCGGCCGGCGGTGGCCTGCAAGGCGCGGATCTCTTCGACGACACCGCGAGCCTGGGCTGGGTCGCGGGGCGTCACGTAGCCGATGTCCGCGGACTGCGCGATGAGGCGGTACGCGACGCTCCCGTGACCGAGTGCACTGACGACCGGCTGGCCCTGCGGCGGGCGCGGGGTGATCGACGGTCCCTTCACGGCGAACCAGCGACCGGAGAAGTCGATGTAGTGCAGCTTGTCGCGATTGACAAATCGCCCGGTCGCGACATCGCGGATCTCCGCGTCGTCCTCCCAGCTGTCCCACAGGCGCCGGACGACCTCGACGTAGTCGGCGGCCTCGTCGAACAGCTCACCGATGACGTGCCACGTGTCGGGATCGTCCGGGTCGTCGATGTGCAGCGGCGGGAAGCTTCGGCGCCCGAAGTGTCCGGCCTCGTGCGGGCGCGCCGACACCTGGATCCGTACGCCGGCCCGACCGGTGCTGACATAGTCGAGCGTGGCGATCGCCTTCGAGATGTGGAACGGTTCGGTGTGCGTCACCACGGCTGTCGGTACCAGGCCGACATGCCGGGTGAGGGGCGCTACCCGTGCCGCCGTGATAACCGCGTCCAGCCGGCCGCGTACCTGGTCGGTGCGCTCGTCCGGTTGGCCGTACCGGGTCGACTGCAGGCTCAACGAGTCTTCGAAGGTGATGAAGTCGAGCAGACCACGTTCGGCTTCGATGGTGACGTCCGCCCAGTAGCGGGCCGAGAACAACTCGGCGGGGCGCGCGTCCGGCTGTCGCCAGGCGGCCGGATGCCAGCCGGCTCCGTCCAGAGCGACAGCGAGGTGCACGGGCATCGGTACAGGCATGGCAATGTTCGCTTTCTGGCAAAGGGCCGGCGGTCAGCGCAGGTCGGTGTACCGGCCGTTGTGGTAGACCAGCGGCTGGTACGTCTCGTCGTCGGCATGTTCGCCGAGTACCGGTTCGGCCAGCACGATCACGTGGTCACCGGCGTGCACCCGCTGCGCGACCCGGCACACCAGCCACGCCAGCGCGCCGTCGAGCAACGGCACCTGGTGTGGCCCGGCCCGCCACGAGTCGTGTACGGCGAACCGGTCGATGCCACTGGTCGCGAACGTGCGCGCGACCTGTTCCTGCCCGCGCGACAGGATATGTACGCCCACGTAGTCGGCCTGCTCGACGGTGGGCCAGCTCGACGAGCCACGGTCCAGGCAGAACGACACCAGCGGCGGGCGCAGCGAGACCGACGTGAACGACGTGGCGGTGAAGCCGGCCGGCCGCTCCCCCGGCGCGGTGACGACGACGACCGAGGCTGCCTGGTGGCGCAGCATCCGGCGGAACAGATCCGGTTCGATGGGCGCGGCGGGGACGTGAGAGGCGAGAAGGGTCACGGGGTCCTCCCTGTTAGTTCGGGCATGTCCGGTTGACCTACCACCGGCTCGTCGGGTCGACGACGACGATGTCGGCCGGTTCCGGCGCGACGCGTAGCCGCTCCAGGTACTGCACGATCTCGGCCGCCACGCTGCGGTGATGCAGGTCGTTGAGGATGTCGTGGCGCCCCCCGGCGACGGTCACCACCCTGGCCCGGGGCAGCCCGGCCCCGAACGCGGCGGCCTTCGCGACCGGAGTCACCGTGTCGGCCGCGCCGTGCACAACCAGGACGGGTACCCGCGGAGCCGAACCGGCCAGCGCCCGCCGGTACCCGTCGGGCACCGGTTCGGCCAACGCGCCTCGACGCAACTCCGGGTCTTCCGCCAACCGGCTGCGATGCGTCGGGCACGCGGTACGGGCGTCCAGTTCGGCGTCCCAGCCGTCGGGTTCGGTGGCGGCTCCGACCGGAAGGCCGGCGGCGACCGCGCCGGCCACCGGTACCCGGCCGGCCAGTGCCAACGCGAGCAGCGCACCGGTGTCGGAGCCGAGCAGCACGACAGGGGCCGTCTCGTCGGCCGTGAGCTTCTCGACCTGTTCGGCGAGCGTGGCCAGTACCGGCGCCGGGTCGTCACCCAGCGGCGGTACGTCGAGAACCCGTACCGCGTACCCGTCGACCGCCAACCGGCTGCCGAGCCGCTGGTACACG
This sequence comes from Dactylosporangium sp., assembly GCA_025965915.1. Classification (GTDB taxonomy): domain Bacteria; phylum Actinomycetota; class Actinomycetes; order Mycobacteriales; family Micromonosporaceae; genus Planosporangium. Next base: position 4,678 of record JAOPWA010000537.1, read on the forward strand.
CCGGCGTGCTCGCCCCGGCCGGGCAGCAGCGCGACCGTGCCGCGTACCGCGATCGGAGCCGGCGGGTCCCAGCTCACGAGGCGACCAGCTCGGATACGGCGGCCCGGTCCCGTCGGGCGATCTCCTCGCGTACCAGTGGAATGAGCTCCCGGCCGTAGTCGACGGCGTCGTCGAGCGGGTCGTATCCGCGGATCAGGAACGTGGTGACGCCGAGGTCGTGGTAGTCGAGCAGCGCCCGGGCGACGGTCTCCGGCGTGCCGACCAGCGCGGTCGAGTTTCCGGCCGCGCCGGTCGCCTTGGCCGTGGCCGTCCACAGTGCCCGGTCGTGCCGGTCGCTCCGGTCGGCGGCGGCCAGTAGCCGTTGCGAGCCGGAGTTCTGCGGGGCGATGCCGGGTCCACGGCCGCGGCGCAGGAAGCGCTCGTCGGGGCCGCCGCCCTGGATGCGGTCCAGGATCCGGTGCGCCCGCTCCCAGGCCAGCTCCTCGGTGGCGGCGAGGATCGGCCGGAACGACACGCTGATGCCGGGTTGCGGGCGGCCGGCGGCGGCCACCGACTCGCGTACCGAGGCGATCTGCTCG
>JAOPWA010000540.1 GCA_025965915.1 Dactylosporangium sp.
ACCGCGCACTTCGTGCTCAGCGCTCCGGCGATCCGGCGGGCCGCGTCGGCCGCGACGCTGTTCGCCGCGGCGGACAGCGGTGTGATCCGCGCCGGGCATCTGCGCGCCGGTGCTCGTACCCAGAACGCCGCCGGCCTGGAGCACCTCGCCCGCCGGATCGAACCCGCGGTCGGCTGGGACGACCTCGTGCTGCCCGCGCCGGTCCGCGCGCAACTGCGCGAACTGGCCGCCCGGGCACGCCTGCGCGACCGGGTACTGGACGAGTGGCGGATGCGCCCCGGTGGTGGGCGGGGTAGGGGCATCGCGGCGCTGTTCGCCGGCGACTCCGGTACCGGCAAGACCATGTCGGCCGAGGTCGTGGCCGGTTCGCTCGGGCTGGACCTGTACACGGTCAATCTGGCCACCGTGGTGGACAAGTACGTCGGCGAGACCGAGAAGAACCTGGAGCGCATCTTCACCGAGGCGGCCGGAGTCAACGGCGTGCTGCTGTTCGACGAGGCGGACGCCATCTTCGGCAAGCGCTCCGAGGTACGCGACGCGCACGACCGGTACGCCAACATCGAAAGCGCATACCTGCTGCAGCGGATGGAGACCTTCGACGGGATCGCCGTGCTCGCCACCAACCTGCGGGCCAACCTCGACGAGGCGTTCACCCGCCGGCTGGACCTGGTGGTGGACTTCCCGATGCCCGACGAGGCGGCCCGCCGCGCGCTGTGGGACCGCTGCCTGGGTACGCGTATCCCACGGTCGTCCGAAGTGGACCTGGGCTTCCTGGCGAGATCGTTCGAGCTGGCCGGCGGGCACATCCGCTCGGCGGCGATCACGGCGGCGTACCTGGCCGCCGAAGCGGGTCATCCGGTGGGCATGGCCGAACTGGTGGGCGCGGTGGGCCGGGAGTACCGCAAGCTCGGGCGGCTGACGCTTGCGAGCGAGTTCGGCCCGTACCTGTCGTTGGCGGGTTGATCGCTGTCTCGTGGGGAGCGCTGTCTCGTGGGGAGCGCTGTTTCGTGGGGAGCGCTGCTTCATGGGGAGCGCTGTCTCGTGGGGAGCGCTGCCCTTTCGGGCGGCGCCGGCTGCCCTGCCGACGTCACCGCCGAGGCTGGTGGGCGCGGGCCGGGCAGCGCATCGTCGACCGTAGACCTCCGGCGAGAGGAGCGGTGATGCGCGACCATGACCACGACCTGGAGACCGGCCTGCGGCCGAGGGGCGACCGGATCGAGCACGAGGACGAAAGCGGCGTCATGTACCGGGCGGCCGCCGCCGGGCGTACCGACGTACTGGGGCCGGCCGGACTTCTCGGCCTGCAGCGGGCGGTCGGCAACGCCGGCGTGACCGGCCTGGTCGAAGGTGAGCGGTCACCGGTGCACGACGTGGTCAACTCCGGCGGGGGATCGGCGCTCGCTCCGGACGTGCGCGCCGACATGGAGGCCCGGTTCGGCCAGGACTTCGGCGACGTGCGGGTGCACACCGGCGGCGCGGCGCACGAGTCGGCGAAGTCGGTCAACGCGCAGGCGTACACCGTCGGATCGAACATCGTCTTCCAGCGCGACACCTATGACCCGGCGTCGCCGGCCGGGCGGCACATGCTGGCACACGAGTTGACCCACGTCGTGCAGCAGCGCAGCGGCCCGGTGGACGGCACCGAAACCGGGGACGGGGTGAAGGTGAGCCACCCGTCGGATCGCTTCGAACGCGAGGCCGTGGCCAACGCCGACCGGCTCATGTCCGCGCAGGTCGAGACACCGGCGCCCGCTTCCGCCGTGGTATTGCCCGCGTCCGCGGTGGTAACGCCCGCTTCCGCCGTGGTAACGCCCGCTTCCGCTGCCGCGCCGGCTGTTCAGCGGTCCGCGGACGAATCCTCGGTGCAGCGGGAGGCAGCGCCGGAAGAGGATGAGACGGCGCAGACTTTCGTCCAGCGCGCCGAGGAAGAGGACGAGGAGAGCGCCGGGTAGCTTCGCCCGCAACGCCCGGGTTCGTGTCCGCCGGGTCAACACCGAGCTAGCCGGGTCATGGTCTGGTGTCGACCGTGCTCGGTTCGAGTGCGCGTCAGCGGAGCGCCGGCGATATGTCCCTTCCGGCGGTCTTACTCGCGTCGGTGGTAGCGGTTGCGTTGTGGTCGTTGCTGTGGGTCGATGTATTGCGGTGGGATGAAGTCGGGTAGTCCGTCGGTGGGGCTTTGCCGGATTTGCCAGTTGCTGTGGTGGATGAGGCGGTGGTGGTGGCCGCAGAGCAGTACGGCGTTGGTCAGGTTGGTGGGGCCGCCGTCTGCCCAGTGGGTGATGTGGTGGCCGTCGCACCAGCGGGGTGGCCGGTCGCAGCCGGGGAACGCGCAGCCGCGATCCCGTAGGACGAGGGCGCGTCGTATCGGTCCGGTGAACAGGCGACGTTCGCGGCCGACGTCCAACACCTGGCCGGCGCCGCCGAGCACGGCGGGCAGGATCGCGGCGTCGCACGCCAGCCGTCGTGCCGCTGCCCCGCTCAGCGGGCTGCCGTCGTCCAACGTGGCGGCGCCGAGTTGAGTGCGTAGGGTGTCGAGGTCGACGGTAACCACGACCTGCGGCCGGTCGCCGCCGTTATCGGGCAGGTCCCCCCGGGCCATCGCGATCCGGCAGACCTCCACCAAAGCGTCGGCGCGACGCTGTCCCGGAGTGCGTAGATCGGCGCTCTGCCCGGCATCGGCTTTCCCGGCCGGCCTGCGCGCGGCAGACCCATGTCGTGCGGCGGTGCGCGGTGCGACCAGCGGGTCCAGCGCGGCCCGAATCTGCGCGGCGGATTCGCGGTCCAGCCAGCCGGTCAGGCGCACCCGGGACTCGCCGGGCACCTCGGACAGGCGCAGGTCGCGGCCCTGGTAGGCGCGCTCCTCGGCCCGCACCAATGCCGCTTGTGCCCGCTCGTCGGCCTC
>JAOPWA010000543.1 GCA_025965915.1 Dactylosporangium sp.
CGAGCAGGTCGGTGGTGTACACCTCGCCGACCGGCCGGTCCAGGTGCTCGGCGCCGGTCAGCAGGACGAGCCCGAGGGCCGGCTCGTCGAGCAGGTCTTGCAGTCGCATATCGGCGCATACCTCCGCTCTTTCCACAGTGGCTTGGAGGAAGCTACGAAAACCGTAGGCGGCGAATGTTTCGGTTTCGGTGTTACTGCCAGTTCACCAGGCTGTCCCCGGCTGTTGTACTGGCACCTGCCGAGGCTGACGCCGGCGAGGAGGTGGGCAGCGGTGACGGATGCGGTGATGGAGCTGTCCCGGTTCAACGCGCTGCCGGTGGAGCAGGCCGAGAGGGAACTGATCGGGTGCTGCGCCTCGCCCGCCTGGGCGCGCGAGGTCGCCGCGGGTCGCCCCTATCCCGGCGTACCCAACCTGCTCGCCACCGCTGACGCGGCGCTGGCGCGGCTGGACTGGGCCGGGGTCGCGGAGGCGCTGGCGCGGCATCCCCGGATCGGGCAGCGACCTGCCGGCGAGGGGCGTGACTTCGCGTGGTCGCGGCGTGAGCAGTCCGGGGTGGCGGACGCCGACCAGGCGACGGCCGTGGCGCTGGTGGAGGCGAACGAGGAGTACGAGCGGCGCTTCGGCCACCTGTTCCTGATCTTCGCCAGCGGTCGGGGCCCGGCCGAGATCCTCGCGGCGGCTCGCGAGCGGCTGGGGCACGACGACGCGACCGAGCGGCAAGTGGTCCGGGACGAGCTCGCGAAGATTGTCCAGCTCCGGTTGGGCCGGTTGGTGGCGTCGTGACGCTGTCGACACACGTCCTGGATACCGCGCGCGGCGAGCCGGCGGCGGGGGTGCCGGTCCGGCTGGAGCGCCACGACCGTGGGGTGTGGACACCGATCGCGGACGGGCATACCGACGGCGACGGCCGGCTGCGCGACTGGGTACCGGCGGAGAGTTGGGGTGCCGGGCGGTACCGGCTGGTCTTCGACACGGCCGCGTACCTCGGGCCTGACGCCTTCTTCCCGGAGGTGCTCGTGGTCTTCCAGGTCAGCGCGGCGCGGCGGCACCTGCACGTACCGCTGCTGCTGAGCCCGTTCGGGCACACCACTTATCGAGGGAGTTGACCCGATGGGCATGACGCTCGGTCCGAACCGGTACGGCAAGGCGGAGATCCGCCTCGTGCGGGTGGCCCGCGACGGCGGGCGGCACGACCTGAAGGACCTCAACGTCAGCGTCACGGTCGCCGGAGACCTGCGCGCCACCCACCTCACCGGCGACAACGCGCCGGTGCTGCCGACCGACTCCCAGAAGAACACGGTGTACGCGTTCGCGCGCCGGTACGGCGTCGGCGAAATCGAAGAGTTCGGGCTGACGTTGGCCCGGCACTTCGTGGACTCACAGCCGACGATCGCGCGGGCCCGGGTGCACGTGGAGGAGTACGGCTGGCAACGTCTCGGGCCGCACTCGTTCCAGCGCGCCGGCACCGAGACGCGCACCGCCACTGTCAGCTACGACGGCAACGCCGCGTGGGTGGTGTCCGGCCTGACCGACCTCGTCCTGCTCAACTCCACCGACTCGGAGTTCCGTGGGTACGTCAAGGATCCGTACACGACGCTGCCGGAGACCGACGACCGGGTGTTGGCCACGGCGGTGAACGCGCGGTGGCGGCACGCGGCGGCGGAGGGCGACTGGGGCGAGGAGTACGCGGCGGCGCGGGCGCTGCTGTGCGAGGCGTTCGTGGACACCTACAGCCGCTCGTTGCAGCAGACGCTGTACGCGATGGGCGAGCGGCTGCTGGCGCACCGGCGGGAGATCGCCGAGGTCCGGCTGTCGCTGCCCAACAAGCACCACCTGGTCGTCGACCTGTCGCCGTTCGGGCTGGACAACCCGAACGAGGTGTTCCACGCCGACGACCGGCCGTACGGGCTGATCGAAGGCACCGTGCTGCGAGACGACGGACCGGCGCCGGGGCTGGCCTGGGAGGCGGCATGGAGTTCCTGAGGCCGGCGAACCTCGACGAGGCGCTGGCGGCGAAGGCGGCATATCCCGGGGCGGTACCGGTTGCCGGCGGCACCGACGTGATGGTCGAGCTGAACTTCGACCGGCGCCGGCCCGACGCACTGCTGGACCTCGGTCGGGTCGCCGCGCTCACCGGCTGGGCGCCGGACGGCGCAGCGCTGCGCGTCGGCGCCGGGGTGCCGTACTGCCGGCTCATCGACGAGCTGGGCGGACGCCTGCCGGGCCTGGCGATGGCGGCGCGTACCGTCGGCTCCCCGCAGATCCGAAACCGGGGCACGGTCGGCGGCAACCTGGGCTCCGCCTCCCCGGCCGGCGACGCGCACCCGCCGCTGCTGGCCGGGTACGCCCGGGTGGAGCTGGCCTCCGCCCGGGGGGTACGCCAGGTGCCGGTCGCCGAGTTCTTCACCGGCCCCAAGCGCAGCGTGCTCGCCCCTGATGAGCTGATCTCGGCGATCCTGATCGAGCCGGCGACCGGACCACAGCAGTTCGCCAAGGTAGGTACCCGCAACGCGATGGTGATCGCGGTCTGCTCGTTCGCGCTGGCGCTGCATCCGGTGCGCCGCACGGTGGGCACCGGGATCGGTTCGGCGGCGCCGACCCCGCTGCGCGCCACCGCCGCCGAGGAGTTCCTGGCCGACGAACTCGCCGGCCGCTGGGAGTCCCGGGAGGCGTTGCCGCCGGCCGTGGTGAGCGAGTTCGGGCGGCTCGTCGGGGCCGCCAGCGCGCCGATCGACGACGTCCGCGGCACGGCGAATTACCGGCGCCACGCCCTGGGCGTGCTGGCCGCCCGGACGCTGCGGTGGGCCTGGGACGGATACCGGGAGGGGCGTCCATGAGAGTCAACGTCACCGTCAACGGCGAGCCGCGGCAGGCCGACGACGTCTGGGAGGGCGAGAGTCTGCTGTATGTGCTGCGCGAGCGGCTCGGCCTGCCCGGCTCGAAGAACGCCTGCGAACAGGGCGAGTGCGGGTCTTGCACGATCTACCTGGACGCCGTGGCGGTCTGCGCCTGCCTGATCGCGGCTGGCCAGGCGGAGGGGCGCGCCGTGGGTACCGTCGAGGGGCTGTCCACCGGCGGCGAGCTGGACCCGGTGCAGCGGGCGTTCCTCGCGACCGGCGCGGTGCAGTGCGGCTTCTGCACGCCGGGGCTCGTCGTCGCGGTACACGCTCTGCTGGCCCGCATACCGCAGCCGGCGGACCCGGACATCCGGGAGGCGCTCGCCGGCAACCTGTGCCGCTGCACCGGGTACGAGAAGATCCTCGACGCGGTCCGGCTCGCGGCGGCGGGCGCGAGCGGATCCGGCGGGGGTGACGTGTGATCGTCATCGAGGGCTGCGCGGTCGTGACCGTGGACCCGGCCGGCACCGAGTACGCCAGCGGCCACGTGGTCGTCGACGAGGGGCGGATCGTGGCGGTCGGGTCGGGCGAGGCGCCGCGCTACGACCGCCCGGTACGCCGGGTCGACGGCACCGGCTGCCTGGCCACCCCGGGCCTGGTGAACACCCACCACCACCTGTACCAGTGGGCTACCCGGGGCCTCGCCCAGCAGGAGAACCTGTTCGGCTGGCTGACCGAGCTGTACCCGGTGTGGGGCGGCCTGGACGAGGACACGCTGGCGATCTCGGCCGCCGCCGGGCTCGCCTGGCTGGCGCTGTCGGGCTGCACCACGAGCACCG
>JAOPWA010000631.1 GCA_025965915.1 Dactylosporangium sp.
AGATCACCGGGCTGCTGCACGGCAACCTGGCGATCGGGCTGGCCTTCGGCTGGTGGGTCGACAAGCACCATCGCCACCATGCCCACCACAACCAGGAAGGCCACGATCCCTATATCTCGGGAAACGCCATCGTGTTCACCGAAACGCAGGCCCGAGGGCGGCGCAGAGCCGGACGGCTGCTCGCCCGCTACCAGGCCCACCTGTTCTTCCCGATGCTGCTACTGGAGGCGATCGCGCTGCACGTGGCCAGCGTGCGGGCGTTGCGACGTCCGGGCTATCGGCATCAGGTCCCGGAGGGTCTGCTGCTCGCGGCGCATTTCATCGTGTACGTCACCGCGGTCGTGCTGGTGCTGTCCCCCATGCGGGCGTTGGTCTTCGTCGTCGTTCAGCAGGGCCTGTTCGGGTTGTACCTGGGATGTGCCTTCGCCCCCAACCACAAGGGCATGCCCATCCTCGCCGAAGACGACGACACGGACTTCCTTCGCCGCCAGGTCCTCACCTCCCGCAACGTGCGCGGCGGCCGACTGGTCGACGTCCTGCTCGGCGGCCTCAACTACCAGATCGAACATCACCTATTCCCCAGCATGCCCCGCGCGTCGCTACGCCACGCCCGACCCATAGTCCGCGCCTACTGCCTTCAGCACGGCCTGCCCTACGTCGAAACCAGCCTGTTCGACTCCTACCGGCAAGCGCTGCACCACCTGCACACCGCGGGTCGCGGCGATGGACCGGTTCGAGAATTCGAACCCCACGCCGTACCCGACGCTGACCTCATCGCAGCCGACGGCCGCCAGGTCAGCCAACGGAAACGGTGACCGCGATGCCCCGCACCGCGCCGACAGCCTTCGACAGCGGATCGCCGCGACGGGAATCCCGCCACCGCGGTTCCCGTCGCCCACGGCACCCCAGCTGCCACCCCCACCCAGCATGGACCTAGCCGAAGTCCCGGGTGTCCGGCCAGGGAACGGGCGGTGCCGCCGTGACCGGTGACCGGGTCGTTCGGGTCTGGGCGCAGATCGGCCAGCAGTCGCGCGGCGCTCCCATATCCGTAGCGCACGTGTGCGACGCGGCCGTAGCCGGTGTCGACGTGGACGGGGCCGGGGTGACGGTGATGGTTAGCCCCACCGTGCGCGACACCATGCACGCCACGGATCGGGTGGCCGGCGAGCTCGAGGAGTGGCAGCTGGCCTTCGGCCAGGGCCCCTGCGTGGACGCGTTCGCCGCGGGCGGCCCGGTTCTGGTCATGGACCTGGACTCACCCGACTACTGGGCACGCTGGCCGGCGTTCACCCCAGCGGCCGTGGACAGCGGGGCGCGGGCCGTGTTCGCGCTGCCACTGCAGGTCGGCGCGATCCGGCTGGGCGTGCTCGACCTGTACCGGACCCGACCCGGTCCGCTCAGCCCACACGAACTGGCCGACGCGTTGGCGTTCGCCGCCACCGCGAGCATGCTGCTGCTCGACGAGGCTGCGGGCACACAGCCTGACACCGCCGAGCTGGCCTGGCAACGCGACGACCCGACCGCCCACCAGGCCCAGGTGCACCAGGCAACCGGAATGATCCTCGCGCAGCTCGGGATCAATGCCGAGGCCGCGTTCGCCCGCCTCCGCGCGTACGCCTACGCCCACGACCGGCGGCTGGGCGACGTGGCCCGCGAGGTGGTCGAGCGGCGGCTGCGCTTCGAGCCCGATGCGCCATCGGGCGGCCATGATGAGAAGTGACGCTGTACCAAGCCAGTGCCCGCAGAGTGCGCGCGCACATCGGCTGACTCTCCCAGACCGCCCTCAACAGCCGCATCCTCATCGAACAGGCCAAAGTCGTCATCGCCGAACGCCGCCACCTCGACATGGACCAGTCGTTCACCCTGCTACGCGGCACCGCCCGAACCAGCAACCGCCGCCTGTCCGAGCTCGCCCGCGCCGTGGTCGACCGATCAGAAACCGCACCCTACGCCGCCACACCGGCCGGATCTGGGGACTGCTGTTGGTCCTCGCCTGCTCCTTCCTCTGCTGATCACCTCGCTGCTGGGCGGCCACTGACCCGCGGGCAGTCCCGCGTGAGTCGGAGGCCAACCTCAACCGCAGGGGGACACTGTCGGGATGCCTGCGTTCGCCCGCCGAATCAGCCGTTACAGGTACTGGCCCGTCGTGTCGCTGTCGGTCTTCGACACCCGCACGGACACCACGTTGGCGAGGTTGATGACCACGCCATTCTCGTTGGCCGCGCGGTCATACCTCGCATGGGTCAAGACCAGGCCACGCCGATCGTTCAGAGCACGGGCAATCGCCTCCAACGCCTCCGCCGGTCCACCGAAGTCCGCGCTCAGCAGGGAGACATCTTCACCGCCTACCGGGTGAAATCGCATGATCAGTTCGATGTTGTCAGCCACGGCTGGCCCCTTCCCGCGAGAATCCGGCACTCTGCGCCGTCTCTCCCACCCGGCGCCCCAGCCATGATCGCGAAACTAGACACCTGCCTAGCGCGAGACGCTGTATCCAGGCCGTATCCAGCTGGTGTCCCGGCGAATCCAGACACTGTCAAGTATGGCCGGTTGTGGCTGGTGACCACGTTTCTCACGGCACCCCGACGACAGGAAAACGCAACTGCTGCGCATGCCGCTTCGGTCAAAGTGTGGTCGCCCGCGCGTCAGTCCGGACGATCATGCGGTCGTGTCCGTCAACCGGAACCTCCCGCCCGCGATCTCTTCAATACGTCTCAAGAGACTGGGCGTCAGCTGCTCCGGCTCGTGATCAGGAACGACGATCTCCGCCGTCGGTCCCGGCATGATCTTGCACCCGTTTGCGGGGATGAGCGCCAGGACCCACAATCTGATCCGATCTACCTGATCGTCAGCGAGCGTGAGCTGCTGGTCTTCCGCAATAATCCGGATCACTCACAAACTCTCCCACGTTCGTGCGCGTTCCGGGCGTAGACGCAGGCGCCAAAACGCCGCCAGTGCGATCACCCACTCGCGCGCCATCATCGCCAGCGCCCGAGCGGCGTCCGGGCCTGCGATGCACATCGGCGCGATCCGGGTCGGCTGCCGGCGCGGTCGTAGGGGTGTCCCAGATGCAGGTTTCCCGACTGCTGGCCCGATCCCTCACCCGACTGCATGAGGGAATGCTCGCCGACGCCAACGCAGCAGTCAGAGCAGGCCCGGCGGGCCTGTTGCACCAGACCACCGAAGCCGGCCACTCGGATCCGTCGTCGTGAGGTCGTTGGCCGCTCGCCGGCGCAGGCGAATCGAGACTTTTCGCTAAGTGGCAGGAGGGCCCCAGGCGGAAACGGCCGTCAGCGGGGCCGTCTGGTGGCCATCGCCAACGGGATCTGCTCGGATCCATCGACGATGGCCTGGGCGAGCTCGGACAGGCGCCGGTTTTGGTTGCGGGCGCCGCTACGAAGCAGCGTGAAGGCTTCATCCACGTCCAGATGTAGACGCTCGGCCACTACGCCCTTGGCCTGTTCGATCAGGACGCGGCTGTTGAGCGCGGTTTGCAACTGTTCGGTGAGGGCGTCGCGGCGGTGGATGGCGCGTTGCTGCAGCAGTCCGATGGTGGCCACGTCCGCTAAGGCCTGGCCGATGCGTAGCTTGCCCTCATCGAACGCGCCCGAGTTGGTGTCGAAGAGGTTCAACGCGCCGATGACTTCACTGCGCAGGCGCATCGGCAAAGCGTGTACGGCGACGAAGCCGGCTTCGGCGGCGGCGGCGGTGAAGCGCGGCCAGCGGTCGGCGGAGGGCAGGTCGGCGACCGACACCGGTTGGCCAGTACGGAAGCAGTCCACACAGGGACCCTGGTCGGTTTGCAGTTGGAACAGCTCCAGCAGCCGGGTCCGTTCGGAGGACGCGGCCACCACCTGCAGCGTGCCCTGCCCGTCGGTCAGCAGCAACCCAGCCGCCGAGATACCCAGCAGCTGGACACACCTCTCGGTCAACACGTGCAGGAAGTCGATCACATCGAAATCGTCGACGAGAGTGTCGGCCATCTCAACGAACACGTCGGCTAGCTGGATCTCGGCCATCCCATTCACCCTCGTCACAGTAGTCCTGCCGTTCTGGGTGGAGGTAGCAGCGGCCGCACCAACTCGACGCGAATCGCCCGGATCGGATCTCATTTGCCACCGCGGTCAGCGCCGTCGGAGTCGAATCGCAGGCGTCGGGCGACCACGTCGCCGGCGACCTCACGCAGCCGCCGGTCGTGGGCGTACGCATAGGCGCGTAACCGGATGAGGGCCACCGCCGCGGAGACCCCCAACTGCACCGTCATCATTCCGGTGGCCTGGTGTACCTCGGGGTGCTGCGGGCCGGCCTGCTCGGGCGAGCGTCCGTCCCGGGCTGGCCGGTCGAGCCGCGCCGCATCCAGCAGCAGCGCGCATGCCGTGTCCGCCAACACCAGCGCATCGGCCAGTTGCTCACGATCGAGATCGCCGGGCCGGGCGCGGTAGAGGTCCATGACACCGAGACGGATCCCGCCAACCTGCAGCGGCAGCGCGAACACCGCATGCACCCCGCAGCGCACCGCAGCCGGCGCGAACACCGGCCAGCGGGCCAGGCACTCCGAGGCCCTCAGATCGGCGACCAGCACCGGGCCGCCGGCGAAGGCATCCACACACGGACCCTCGCCGAGCGTCAGGGCCAGCTCTTCCAGCTCCGAAGCGACCCGATCGCTGGCGTACATCGTCTCGCGCGGGGTAGCGCTGAGCACCACCGCGACGGCGGCCCTGTCTACGCCGGCAGCCGACCTCACCGCAGTGCACACGTGCTCGACCGCCACCGGCCCGCCCTGGGCGTGTTCGACGACCAGGCTCCATAGCCGCATCCGGCGATCGGCGTTCATCGCATCGCCCCGCCCGAACACCGCGCTGCCAACGATGAGACCACGAGGGCCGCCTCCGAACTTCAATGGTTCGTGAGGCCGCGACGGGCGGGTGACGTAGGACAAAGACCGGGTCGAACGCGACTGGCTCCTGAACGGCTTGCCGCCCGCCAGCCTACGCCCCGCGGTTCGGACCGCGCCGGCGCGCTGGGTGCGTCTCTCGTGTCGCACCGCAGCCGTGGTGACCACCCTCGCGATAGCGGCGTGACACCGTTGGTGAGTGCCTGCCGCCGGGAAATCGCAGCGCTACTGGACGTTGCCGCCCGCAGTATCTTGGTCTCCGCGTGCCGCGACAACCCGCCACGACCCACCCATCTCGATCCAGTCCCGCACGTAGCGCAACCGAACGGTGAAGCTCTGCCCATCCATCTCACCGGTCACAGCGGCGCGCACCCTCGTCGTACCATTCCGGCCGTTGACCGAAGCGTCGAGTTCATGGACGACGAACGAGGTAATCCCGAGCGCGCCTGAGCGGTACGCCTGCAGATCCTGCTCCTTGCTGATGACCCGACCGTCAGGTCCGGTGTAGACGACAGTGTCATCGAGCAGACGGTCAAGTGCCTCGACGTCGGCCGCAACCTGACGAAGCTGTCGAGACGGCCGACCGACGCAAGCGGTATTGCGCGCCTGACGGGGTTCAACCGGGGTGTTGGCAGTCATTGACGCCGCGAACGTAGTCGGATCCGCGCCGGACGGCTCGTGACGCGACCACGCGACCTGCGCCCAGAGCCGCCGGACGGTCCCTTGCTGGCCGGGTATGAACCCGACCGACGCGGGTAGCTGTCGCGGTGGAACGCGACCGTGCGCGGTCACCGCCGGCGGCCCCGCGCTGGCCGCTGTGCGCGGCACCGAGTCGGCTGCGCGCGGGGCCGAGTCGGCGACGTCGGAATCGGCAATGACGCCCGCCCGGCCCGTCCATCTCGCTGGCGACAGGACGGTGACAACGGATGGCAGTGACGTTGAACGAACGCGGATACCAGCACGCCCGACAGTTGATCGAGGACGGGCGGTACGTGCTCGATGATCGGGACGCGTGGAGTGAACATCAGCCCTCCACGAAGCAGGAGAACGAGTTCATCGCCACGCATGGGATCGGCGAGTACGCGAAATGGCATCTGGGCATCGACGACGAGGAACCGCCGGAGCGCAAGGGGCGGTACAAGTTCCCGTACGGCGACTTCGACAAGATCCATCGGTGCGGGGTGCTGTCCGCGGAGGTACGCGCGGGCCAGCGCAAGTACTACGACATCGAACAGGCTACGGCCCACCTGCATGGGATGCTGGACGCATTGCGGGAAGTACAGAGGTCCTGACCTGCGCCGAGGAGGAGCGGATCGTTGGAGCAGGTGGCCCAAGTGGCCCGGGCCTGGTTCGTCGATCACCTCACACCGGTACCCGAACACCGGGGACAACGCCCAGGCCGCTGAACTGGGAGGCGGTCAGGCCGCGGGTGGTTGGGCGCGCCGCAGCGTGAGCGTGAAGACGGAGCCCACGTTCAACGTCGAGGTGACGCCGACGTCGCCGCCCATGGCCTGCGCCAGTCGACGCGCGATGAACAGGCCCAGGCCGGTGCCGCTGGTGCTCATCGTCATGGGGTCCTCGACCCGGTGGAACTTCTCGAAGACCTTCTCCAGTTGATCGGCCGGGATGCCGCGCCCGCGATCCGACACGTCCAGGTGTACGCGGTCGTCGTCGAGCCGCATGCTGACCCGGACCTCTTCGGTCGGCGGGGAGTACTTGAGAGCGTTGCCCACTAGATTGGCGGCCACCTGGAGCGCCCGGCCGGCGTCGCAGAGAGTGGGCACGTGCTGGTTCGGGAGATCGGCCCTGATCCGGGACGTGTCGAGGTCGCCGACGACCTGACGGATGACCGCGGTGAGGTCGTGTATGCCTGCGGACACGTGCAGGGCCAGGTCATCGTCGGTGTCGCCGATGCGCGAGGCGAGCAGCAGGTCCTCCACGAGTCGGGACATGTGTGCCGCGCGGTCCGCGATGAGGTCCAGGCAGTCCTGACGCTTGTGCGGCGGCATCCGGTCGCCGCGCGTACGCAGTAGGTCGAGGTAGCCGATGATCGGTGTCAGTGGTGTGCGCAGCTCGTGGGAGACCGTGGCGATGAAGTCGGACTTGAGCTTCTCGGTGCGGTGCTCACGGGTCAGGTCACGAACGACGACCACGTCACGTACGAGGGTCCCGGCGCCGAAAACAGCCGAGTGGGCCAGCCGGAGCCGGCGCAGCTCCCCGTCGGGCCGGCGGATCGTCAGCTCGACCACCGCCTTCGGCCGGTCCGTCGTCAAGGGCAGCAGGAGATGGCGTTCCTCGGGGTCGGGCACGTCGAGGAACTCCGCGAGTCTGCGGCCGCGAGCTTCGTCGCTGGGGACATCGGTGAGTTCGGCGAACGCGCGGCTCCACATCTGGACCACGCCGTCGCCGTCGACCATGAGGATGCCCTCGGTGGATTGCTCGACGATCGCCTGGAGCTTGGTCGTCTCCTCGACCAGCCGGTCCAGGTGCTCGGCGCCACGCATGGCCGCCGCGAGGGCGTTGGCGAGCGGCGCCAGCACCGTGAGATCGCGGGTGGACAGCCGGCCGCGCCGGCCCCGGATGGCGAGGGCGGCGATTCCGAAGCGGCGACCGTCGGCCTCGAGTGGGACGACCAGAATCTGGCGGATGTCCGGCGGAAGCCCTTCGGAAGTGAGCATCGGACGATCCACGCGACTAAGGTGGGCGAGCCGATCGGAGACCGGCTCGCTGAACAGCTCTCCCGGCGCCGTCGCGTCCACCGACAGCGCGACGCCGGCCTGGTCGAGCACGATCTGGGCCAGATCAGCGTCGAACGCCTCGCGGACGAGCAGAAGGAATCGCCGCACGACGTCGTCGCGCTCGGCGAGGGCGTGGGACAGCTGGAGCAGGCACACCGATCGGGCGCGCTCGTCGGCCTCCTGGGCCGCGGCGCGGTAGGCATAGGTGACGGCGAGCGCGGGCATCGCCATGAACGGCAGCAGCAGCGGGGCGCTGGGGGCGATAACGGCGGTAGGCAGACCGGTCGCCACTGTCCCGATCGCTATGAACGCGGACAGACGGGCCTGGGAACGGATGACCTGCCACGGGGAGACGGCGTTGACGACGCCGAGGATCTGGGCCAGGCAGCAGAGGTTGATGGCGGTGAACAGGACCGTGCCCAACAGCACGCCGGCAATGACCCCGACCGTCAGATGTCCCGGCGTAGCGCCGACGAGGTGGACGACGCCGATGAGCGCCGACACCGCCGCCATGTACGTGCCGAGGTTGAACGCGGCCTTCACCAGTGGCCGTCGCTGGAAGACGCTGGCGATGACGAGCCCGAGTGCGGCCGCCACCAGGGCATGGTGGGGCGGCAGCAGCAGGACGTCGATGATGAGGGCTGCCTCGTAGAGGGTCAGCTCCTCGACGGCATCTCCGTGGCGTAGCCGGACCACGGTCACCTCGGCCAGGCACGTCAGGGCGACCAGACCGGGCAGCAGCCAGGCGTCGGACAGCCCGACTCCGTCGAGCACGCTGTTGTGGTCCCACAGCAGGATGACCACGGCGGCGGCGAGTCCCGCGCCGAGCAGGCCGACCCCCACCACCAAACGGAGGATCGGATCCCGCAACCGTGCGCGCAGGGCGCCGGCCGTCCGGGGGTCCCCCGGACGGCCGGCGCGCGAGGCGGCGGTGCTCACCTCTGGGGCAGCCAGGCCCAGGCTCTGGCGGCCCACCTGTCCGAAGCCCAGGCCCGTGCGGCCCAGTTGGCATCGGCCCAGGCGCGAGCCGA
>JAOPWA010000662.1 GCA_025965915.1 Dactylosporangium sp.
GTAGATGACCAGTGCAGTGCCATCGTTGACCAGGCTTTCGGCGCGCAGCACGGTCACCAACCGGTGTGGCAGCGCTCGGGCGAGGACCGACACGGCGGTGGCGTCGGTCGGAGCGACCGCCGCGCCGAGAACCCAGGCCGGTCCCCACGGCATTCCGAGGGTGTGTGCGACCACCGCAACGGCCGCGGCGGTCGAGATGACCAGACCGGTGCTCATCAGCACGATCAGGCGCAGGTTGCTGCGGATCTCCCGCAACGACGTGGTGAGGCTCTCCCAGTACAGCAGCGCCGGCAGGAACAGCAGCAGCATCACCTCCGGCGGAAGGTGGACCGCGCGTAGGTAGGGCACGAACCCCAGCAGCGCACCGCAGGCCAGCAGCAGCACGGGTGGGACGACCCCGAACCGGCGGGCGGCGATACCGCACGCGAGTAGGGCTATGCCCAGGACGACGACGAGTTGAAGACCGAGCAGGGCGTCCTCCCCGAAACGCACCGGCCGCCGGCGCGGCCGGCTTTGACCATCATGCCCACGTACGCGGGCACGCCGGGTCGGAGGCGGTCAGGTGAGCAGCGCGGCCACGGCCTCGGCGACGGGCCGGTCGTCGGGTACGGCGTGCGCGGCGACGACGGCATGTGTCGGCAGGGGCGCGTAGAGGTGGGGGAAGAGGGCGCCGCCGCGGGAGGTCTCCCACCGCAGGTCGTCGCCGAGCCGGTCCGGGTCGACGGCGAGCAGGGTGAGCCCGGTCTGTCCGGCGAAGTGCCGGGCCGCCGTCTCGACCACCTGGTCGCGGCCGGAAAGGTGAACGAACCCGTCGCGCCGGTCGACCGCTGAGCCGGCATAGTGGCCGCGACCTTCGGCCGTCGCCCACTCAGCGGCCGACATGAGCTTGTAGATCACTCAGCCACTCTATGTGGCTCGGCGGCATGGCGTGGCTCGCGTCGCGCGTCCTGAATACCCTGTGTCCGCGGGTAACGACCCGGCTGGAGCGCATCAGTGGCGCCGTCATGGTCGGCCTCGGCCTACGGATCGCCACCCAGGTGAACTGAGCGGGAGACCCGTCGGCCAACGTCCGTCGCGTGCTGGGAGCATGTGGCCTATGACCAGTGGTGCACGGGACCGGGATCCGGCTGGCCGACCGCGGCAGGCTCGTCCGAGGGACGCGACCGGCCGACCGCTGCCCTACGGTGATCCACGTGGTGTCGAGCCCGTGCCGGAGGAGCCCCTGCCGCCGACCGAGACGCTCGCCCTGGCGCAGTCGTTGCTGGACTCGGGCCGCGCATTCTCGGCGCACGAAGTGCTGGAAGCGGCCTGGAAGGCCGCGCCCGCCGCGGAGCGTGCCCTGTGGCAGGGGCTGGCCCAGATCTGTGTCGGCATCACCCACGCCCAGCGGGGCAACGTCACGGGTGCGGCCCGGTTGTTGGGTCGTGGAGTCGAGCGGCTGCGCCCCTATGCCGCCCGCCCGCCGCACGGCATCGACGTGTCCGGTGTCGTGGCCTGGCACGCCCGTCACGCCGCCGACCCGGCCGCCGCCGACCCCCTTCGTCTCACCGCAGTGCGGTCGCACCCGTCCGCGTCATAGGTTCCCGCACGGCCGGTGTCCGGTCAGGGCCGGCGCTGCTCGGTGGGCGCCAGAACCTTGTCGACGCCGAGGATCGCCAGCACTCGCTGCACCTTGCCATGCGCGTTGATCAGGGCGAATCCAGTGCCTCTGCGGTCGGCCAGCTGCTTGGCCTGCATCAAGACCTCCACTCCGGACGAGTCGATGAAGTCCAGCGCAGCGAAGTCCAGCAGTAACCCGGTCAGGTGCGGCTCGGCCAGGATGGCGGTGACCACCTCGCGCAGCCGGTCCAGGTTGCTGATGTCGATTTCACCCGCTACGGCCAGGCGCACCCGGGCATAGCCGTCGTTCGACCGTTCGAGCTCCAACGGAGCTGACCCGATCTCGTTGCCACCGGTATCCATCTCACCCGCCCCCGATGTGTGACAGCACCGAACGTGACCGATCGGGGACGATCTTATCGTTGCCGCCGGGACTCCCAAGCCGACCGGGATGCCAACCTTCGCTGGCCGGCGGATCGTCAAGTAGCCGGCTGTACTGCGACAACAGGCGCGGCCGACCATGTGGACCCATCCACCTGCGGGCCTCGCTGCGAATGGCGGGTGTTCCCCCATCTCGGAGGTGTTCCACCCATGAGCGTGCAAACCGGCAACGACGCGACCTACTTCGGTGGCAACGTCGCGACGAACGCGTTGGCCTCGTCGATCCAGCCGTCAAGGACGTCATCGTCCAGTTCGTCGCCGGCGACGAACACCCAGCCACGCATCGCCCGTCCGGTGAAGTCGAACGCCCGCGCCCCTGGACGGGTCAGGGCTGCGTCGGTGTTGTCGGGGCCGACCCGGACCATGAGGTCGTCGCCGATCACGCCGACGGTCATGTTGCCGTACAAGAGGAAGACCAGGCCGCCGAACATCTTCTTCTCGGACACGCCGAACGCGTCGCGCGCCCGGTCGCGGATGCGTTCGGCCAGTGCGTCGTCGTAGGCCATTGCTGGATGGTACGGCCGCCTGGTTGGTGCCGCCGACGGTGGTGTCGGGGCGCCAAGACACCGATGGCAGGCTGTCGATACGGCTCAGCCGGTGTCAACCCAGTCAAGGGTGCGCGACACGGCCTTCTTCCACTTGGTGTAGCCGTCCGCGCGCCGCTCCTGAGACCAGGTCGGCGGCGTCGAGCTTCAGGGCGTTCATCGCGGTGCGGATGACGGAGGTGCTGCGCTCCCAGATCTCGACCGGGTTGTGCTCCACCCAGCCCGCTCGCGGCAGGATCTGCTCGTGTTCGAGTTGGTGGCGGCCGACCTAGTTGCCGCCATGGTCGAAGATCATGAATCGGGTGCTGGTCGTTGCCTGGTCCACTGCGCCGACGAAGTCAGCCATGAGGATCTTCCCTCCTTCTATGCCAGCCAGTGGCAGCAGGAATCGGACGCCGCATTGGTGACGCCTTGTTACCGGTCGACGTACCGTAAGCAGCCGATCCAGGGGAGTCAATGAGTGGCGGTCGGTGTTGTCGGACACTTCTGTTCCAGTACGGCACATACGTTGTGCGCCGGACGTTCGCTGAACCGCTCGACGCGGCCATCACCGGGGGGATAGCGTTCCGCAAGCGATCAACTAGCGTGGGCAACGGTATCGATTGATCGCCGCCCTTTGCGGTGCGGATCCGCACGGATAGGACATGTATGCGAACCCCTCTCTTCAGGACGCTGAGGCGCATGGCGGCCGAGGTGACGGCTGACAGCGCCGCGCGGCAGGACGGCGACCGGCGCGGACTCTCCCGTCGCACCCTTGTCAAGGGCTCGCTGGTCGGCGTAGGTCTCGGCGCCAGCCTGGCCGGAGCGAGCCGGGCGATCGCCGCTCCCTTCAAGTCCAAGAGCAGCCCGCGGATCGTCATCATCGGTGCCGGCCTGGCTGGCCTCAATGCGGCCCACACGCTCAAGAAGGCCGGCTACACCGCCAAGGTGTACGAGGCGTCCAGCCGCGTCGGCGGCCGGTGCTACACCAACCGGAGCTGGCAGAACGGTCAGGTCTCCGAACACGGCGGTGAGTTCATCGACAGCGGGCACACCGCCGTCCGCGACCTCGCCACCGAGCTCGGGCTGACTCTGGAGGACCGGGTCGCGGCGACCGCGGCGGACCTTCACGAGCGCTACTACTTCAACCGCGCCGACTACCCGTACGACCAGGTCCGACGCGACCTGCAGGCGATCTACCCGCAGGCGTCCGCCGACGCCACGGATGCCGGCTACCCCACGCTGTACAACAGCTCGACCCCGCGCGGCGTCGAGCTGGACAAGATGTCCATCCGGGACTGGATCGCCGCGTACGTCCCCGGCGGGGTGACGTCCAAGCTCGGCAAGTTCATCGACGTGGCCTACACCATCGAGTACGGCGCGGACATCGCGCAGCAGTCGGCGTTGAACTTCATCTACCTGTTCGGGTTCGGCAACGCGACGGACGTGCCGATCTTCGGGGAGTCCGACGAGCAGTTCCACGTAGCGGGTGGTAACGACCAGATCGTCTCCAAGCTCGCCGAGGAACTGAAGGGCCAGATCGTCACCTCGACGGCGCTCGCCGCGCTTCGCCAGAAGGATAACGGCTACCAGCTGACCTTCAGCTCGGGCAGCGGAACCTTCGACGTCGACGCCGACCGGGTCGTGCTGGCCCTGCCGTTCTCGCTGCTGCGCCAGGTCGATCTGCGCACGGCGAGGTTCCCGGCCGGCAAGATGAAGGCGATCAACGAGCTGCCGATGGGCGCCAACACCAAGCTCGCCCTGCAGTTCAACCGGCGAGTGTGGAACGACCTGCACTGCACCGGCGAGACGTACGGCGACACCGGTTTCCAGAACACCTGGGATTCCACGCTCGGGCAGAACGGAACCACCGGCGTGCTCACCAACTTCACCGGTGGCACGGTCGCTCTCGGCTTCGGCGCCTCCAAGACGCCGGTCCAGTACGCCAACCAGTTCCTCAAGCAGCTCGAGCCGGTCCTTCCCGGCGTCACGAAGGCATGGAACGGTGCCGTCGCGCTCGACTACTGGCCCGGTAACCTCTGGACCAAGGGCGCGTACTCGTACTTCGGGGTCGGGCACTACACCACCATCGCGGGAATCGCCGGCGAGGCGGTCGGGGCCTGCCACTTCGCCGGGGAGCACACCTCCGTCGACTACCAGGGCTACCTCAACGGAGCCGTCGAAACCGGACAGCGCGCCGCGAACGAAATCATCACCGCGCTGGGCTGACAGCGTCGTGGGCCGCATCGCCGTTCGTGTGACGGCGATGCGGCCTCGCGTCGTGATGCGGCCCGCAGGTGGTGTCGGCGCTGGCTACATGACAATGCGGATCAACCGCCGTGTTTGGTGAATTCGGTCGCGGGCACATGCGTAGGTATGAGCACTGGCACGGAGCAGGACGCGATATTCGTCGGCGGCCCGCGGGACGGCACGCTGTTCCACTCGAACCAGGCGGCCCTGGTCGAGTTGGAGATCGATGGCATGATTCACCGGTACATCCGCACCACCCAGCACCGGGACCGGGACGGGCGGTCGTACCTGGTTTACAACTACGACGGCGAGGTCGACCCGACCGGCGCCCAGTCGGGGGCGGAGACCCGCTAACCGGTGTTCTCTAGGCTGGGGTCCCCGCGTCCGCGGGTGCCGGCCTCCCGACGAGCTGCCGGTCGTTCGGGTGGCGCTGCTGCTTCGCCTTGTACATCGCCTCGTCGGCGCGCCGGATCAGCTCATCGGCGTCGGCAAGGCCATCGGAGGTGACCGCACCGATGCTGGCACCTACGTGTACCTGTTCGTCACCGAGGTGGATCGGCGCGGACAGCGCGTCATGGATGAGACCCTGCAGGCGCGCCACCGTCGCCGACGACCCGTTTTCGCACAGGACGAGGAACTCGTCGCCACCGTAGCGGGCCACCGTCTCTCCGGCCCGTAGTCCGGCGCGCAGTCGGGCGGCGACCTCCACCAGCAGCAGGTCACCGGCCGCGTGGCCGAGCCGGTCGTTGACCAGCTTGAACCCGTTGAGGTCGCAGAAGAGCAGTACCACGTTCGGCCAGGCGACGGTGCCTTCGCGGTCGAGGGCGGCGACCAGGCGGGTCCGCAGTTCGGCCCGGTTGGGTAGGCCGGTCAACGCGTCATGGGTGGCCTGGTGGACCAGGGCCCGCTCGGCAGCCTCCCGCTGTACGGCGAGCCGGTGGATCCGCAGCATGACGAACGGGGCCACCGCCAGGGTGCCGAGGGCGATCAGCAGACCGTCGGCCGGTTGGCCGAGCACTTGTCGGCCGCCTCCGATGAGCGGACTGGCGACCATGGCGGCCCCCAGAAAGACCAGCCGCCGGCCGCTGAGCCGGTCGACCGGCGCCGGTCCGGGCCGGCTCAACTCCTGGATCGAGGGGTGCAGCGCCGCCGTTCCGACACACAGGTAGCAGACCAGGAAGAACGTCTCCACCCACCGCGGCCGGTCGGCGGTCATCGACGCGCTGGTCAGCGCCAGCGCCGTGTTGCCCACGAGCGCCAGCAGCAGCGCGTACACCAGTAGTTGGAGCGCCAGCAGCCGCTGCCCGGCCACGAACCACAATCGACTCAGCGCGCCCAGGACTCCGGCGAGGACGAAGATGGTGACGAGCAGGGTGATCTGGGTGCCCAGCGGCGTCCGGACCTCCGCCAGCCGGGGCTGCAACAGGCACGACCACAGCAGGCTGCCGAGCCCCATCAGCGCGACCGCGGTGTCGATCAGACCACCCATGTCGTTGCGCCCGCGGATGACCACAAGCGTCAATGCCGCGGCGAGGAGTGCCACGTGTCCGGCGGTCACGACCTGGTCGCCCACGGCCCGGAAGGCAACGCCGCCGGCGGCGGTGATCCAACTTCCCAGCGCCAGCAGCACCATGGCGAACAGTAGCAGCGACCAGGGCAGGCGGCTCCGAGGGGCACTGCGCCGCACCAGCAGGCCGAGCGGAATGATGGTGGTCGCCGAGATCAGGGTGTACGACAACGGGCGCCAGCCGGCGGGCAGCACCTGATGCACGGTGACCGCGGCGCCGGTGACGGCCGCGTACCACCTGAAGGCGCGGAGGCTCCGCGGCAAGGTACCCACAGTCTGCTATCGACCGGTGAGCGTCGCGGTTGAGGATTCGCCGCCTGCGGGTGCGGTGGCGCATGATCTGAAGCTCACGACCTGAGGCTAAGGTGCCGTCGTGGTTGCCGGCAACTACCAGCATAGGCATTGAAACATTTAACGACGTCTCTACCAATGTCTCGCTCAGGCGGCGTGACCGGCCTCCAGATCACGGACTTCCGAGAACATGAGGGCCCGCCCTGCGGAGTCGCCCACCGCGTCCCGGGGGCTGAGCAGGAACCCGGTGTGATTGCCCAACGGGAACCGGTCGAGAACCTCGCCGACGAAGTGGCGGGGACAGTCGTCGAGAATCGGTACGGCGGACGGCCCCGGCTGCCATGAGCACTGCGCGAACTTGTCCACCGCGTCACCGGTCTGGGTCCCGAACAACGCCGCCAACTCCCGTTGCGACGGGTCCAGGCCGTGTACGGCGAGGATGTCGGAGTGCATCGCCACCCGGTACGTGTAGTTGTTCTGCGAAAGGCACACCAGGAACCGGTCCGGTTCGAGGCTGCACTGGGTGGCGAAGCCGACCAGACACCCGGCACGCGTACCCGTCTCCCGGTGCACGGCCGTCACGATGAACATCGGATAGTCCAGTCTGGACAGGAACGGGTCCAGGTCCCCGTCCACGCTCATGGTCGATCTCCCTCACTCGATGCGCCGCCTCGAGGTCACCTGAGAGATCGGCGCCATGCAGCCTATCCGGCGGATCATGCCGCCCGATGGGCCGAGGTGCCAGCCAACTATTTCGCGTAGCAAAGATATTGCGAAGAGCGCTCAGGTCCGGCGGCAGTACGTCGATGAGCCGGGTGCAGCGGACCCTCACGCCGGCGCCGAGTTGTCGGACCGACGTCGGGCTTCTGGTCGGGAAGGGGGCGTCGTGCTTCAGTGGCAGCCGTACGCCCTGATCCCGCTCTCCGGCGCGGTCGTCTGCGCCGTCGTGAGTTGGTCGGCCTGGCGGCGACGGCGATCCACGCCGGCCGCGAAGGCGCTGGCGCTCACCACCCTCGGGGTCGTCGAGTGGGCCGTGGCCGAGGCCGTCGCTTACAGCTTCACCAGCATCGAGGCCCAGGTCGCCATCGGCCTGGCCATCTATCCCGGCGTGGCGGCCACGGTGCTCGGCGCCTTCTGGCTGAGCCGGGTCATCGTCGACCGCGACGCGACTCTCCGGCCGGTCGTGAAGGCACTGCTGCTCGTCGAGCCGATCGTGATCACCATGGCGGCGGCCACGAACGGCTGGCACCACCTGGTGATCGCCTCCGGCAAGCTGGTGGGCCACCCGCCGCTCAACGTTCCGCACGTCGGTGTGATCTTCTGGCTGCACAGCGCGTACAGCTACGTGCTGGTGACCATCGGGATGCTCCGCGTGGTCAAGGCGCGGCGCACGGCGACCGGACTGTACCGGCGGCAACTGACGACCGTGCTCGTCGGACCCGCCTTCCTGGTCGCCGTCAACGTCCTGACCCTGGTGCTGCTCGCCAATGGCGGCGCCGTCGACATCGGCGTCATCGGCTTCGTCGCCAGCGGGGTTGCGTTCTGGTGGGCGCTGTTCCGTCAGGGCATGCTGCGACTCGTACCGGTGGCCCGCAGCTTCGTCTTCGATCGGGTAACCGACGCGCTGGTGGTCGTCGACCGCGACGGCCTGGTCATCGACGTCAACCCGGCCGCGGACGAGCTGATCCGGCTGCTCCAGCCGGCCTTGCCGGAAAGCCTGATCGGGCTGCCGTCCCTTCTGCTCGTTCCCGGTAACGGGCCCGGCGACCGGCTCGCCGACGGTGGCCACGTGGTCCGGGTGGGCGAGCGGCAGATCGACCTGGACATCCGATCCGGCGACCTCACCGACCGCAACGGCACGTCCATCGGACGGGTCGTGGTGGCGCGTGACACGACCGAGCTCAACGACAAGAAACGCGAGCTGTCGGCGGCCAACGACCGGTTGCACGAGCAGTTGCGCACCATCGGGCGGCTGCAGGCAGACCTGGCCGAGCAGGCCATCCGCGACGACCTGACCGGGCTGTACAACCGCCGGCACCTGATGCGTACCCTCGACGCGGAGCTGGCACGCGCGCAGCGGAGCGGCGGGCCGCTGAGTGTGGTGCTGCTCGATATCGACTTCTTCAAAAGAGTCAACGACCGGTTCGGTCACGGTGTCGGTGACGACCTGCTCGTGGTGATCGCCGGGGTGCTTTCGGCTGCCGCCCGGCAGGGTGACACCGTGGCCCGCTACGGCGGTGAGGAGTTCGTCGTCCTGCTGCCCGGCACCACCCCGGAACAGGCGTGGAACCGGGCGCAGGAGTGGCGCAGGCGGTGCGCCGCGGCGTCCGTACGCACCGAGCAGGGCCCATTGAGCGCGACCTTCAGCGCGGGCGTGGCCTGCTTTCCTGAATCGGGTACATCCTCGGTTGTGCTGCTGCACGCGGCGGACAAGGCGCTGTACCGTGCCAAGGCCGAAGGCCGCGACCGCGTGCTGCTCGCCGAGTCCCTCGCGGCCTGACCGCGCCGAGACCGATGGCGGAACTTATTCGTTACTCGATACCGCCGGCCCCGAGCAGCACCTTTACCTCTGACCGGAACGCCACGTCGTTGGACACCTTGAAGTCCGGTCCCAGGGCCAACAGCAGGTTCCCGCCGTCCCGCTTACGCAGCCGCAGTTGCACGGGTACGTCACCGGGGTGGGCGGACAGCATCTGCCTGAGCTCGCTCGCGAGTTCCGGGGTGACCCGCTCCAGGGGAGCGATCAGCGTGATCGGCGGTTCCTGGCCGGCCACCGTGTTCGGCACGTCCAACAGGGCCATGTCCTGGCCGAAGACGCTGGTTGCGCCGTCGCGCTTGCTGACGTGTCCCGACACCTTCACCACGGTGTCCTCGATCAGGTGGTCGCGCAGCAGTTCGTAGGACTTCGGGAAGAACAGCACCTCGACGCTGCCGCTGAGGTCTTCGAGGTTGATGATCGCCCAGGTGGCGCCCTGCTTGGTGATCTTGCGGGTGATGCCGGAGATCATGCCCGCGAGGACGACCGGCTTGCGGTCGGGCGTGTCCTCCTCCAGGACTTCCCTGATCATCTGGTCGGAGTTGGCCTTGAGGATGCGCTCCGTACCGGCCAGCGGATGATCGGACACGTACAGGCCGAGCATGTCCCGCTCGAACGCGAGCTTCTCCTTCTTCGGCCACTCCTGGCCGCTGAACGCGAAGTCGAGGCCGACGACGTTGTTCTCCGCGGAGTCGTCGTCGGCGAGCCCGCCGAACAGATCGAATTGGCCGGCAGCCTCCTGCCGCTTGAGGCCGACGACGGCGTCGATGCCGGCCTCGTGGTGGGCTATCAGGTCCCGGCGGGTGTGGCCCACCCCGTCGAACGCGCCGGCCTTGATCAGCGACTCCACCGTACGTTTGTTGCATACGACGAGCTCGGACTTTGACAGGAAGTCCGAGAACGACGTGTAGTTGCCCTTCTTCGTGCGGGACTCGACGATCGACGCCACCACGTTCGCCCCCACGTTGCGGACGGCGCCGAGCCCGAAGCGGATGTCGGTACCGACGGGGGTGAACGCACCGGCCGACTCGTTGACGCACGGCGGCAGTACTTTGATGCCCATGCTGCGGCACTCGGCCAGGTACATGGCCATGGTGTCCTTCTTGTCGCCGACGCTGGTCAGTAGCGCCGCCATGTACTCGGCGGGGTAGTTGGCCTTCAGGTACCCGGTCCAGTACGAGATCATCCCGTAGCAGGCGGTGTGCGCCTTGTTGAAGGCGTAGTCGGCGAACGGGACGAGGATGTCCCACAAGGTCTGGATCGCCTCGTCGGAGTAGCCGTTGTCGCGCATGCCCTGGCGGAACGGCACGAACTCCTTGTCGAGTACCGCTTTCTGCTTCTTGCCCATGGCCTTGCGCAGCATGTCGGCCTTGCCGAGGCTGTAGCCGGCCAGCTTCTGCGCGGCGCGCTGCACCTGCTCCTGGTAGACGATCAGGCCGTGCGTGAGGTCCAGGATCTCCGCGAGCGGCTCGGCCAGCTCCGGGTGGATCGGCGTGATCTCCTGCTGGCCGTTCTTGCGCAGCGCGTAGTTGGTGTGGGAGTTGGCGCCCATCGGTCCCGGTCGGTACAGCGCCAGGGCGGCGGAGATGTCTTCGAAGTTGTCGGGCTTCATCAGGCGCAGCAGTTGCCGCATGCCGCCGCCATCAAGCTGGAACACGCCCAGGGTGTCGCCGCGCGAGAGTAGGTCGTAGGTGGGCCGGTCATCGAGCGGCAGGTTCAGCAGGTCGATCTTCCGGCCGGTGGTGGCCTCGACGTTCTTGACCGCGTCGTCGATGATCGTCAGGTTGCGCAGGCCCAGGAAGTCCATCTTGATGAGGCCGAGCGACTCGCAGGTCGGGTAGTCGAACTGCGTGATGATGGTGCCGTCGGCGTCGCGCTGGACCAGCGGCACGTGGTCGATCAGCGGCTCGGCGGACATGATGCCGCCGGCGGCGTGCACCCCGAGCTGGCGGACCAGCCCCTCGAGGCCCTTGGCCACCTCCATGACCCTCGCGACGTCGGGCTCGTTCTCGACCAACTCGCGGACCGCAGCTGCCTCGGCGTACCGGGGATGGTTCTTGTCGAAGATGCCCGACAGCGGGATGTCCTTGCCCATGACCGCCGGCGGCATCGCCTTGGTGATCTTGTCGCCCAGTGCGTACGGGTAGCCCAGCACCCGGCAGCCGTCCTTGATGGCGGCCTTGGCCTTGATGGTGCCGAACGTGGCGATCTGGGCAACCCGGTCGGAGCCGTACTTCTCCGTGACGTACCGGATGACGTCGCCGCGCCCACGTTCGTCGAAGTCGATGTCGATGTCGGGCATCTGGATACGCTCGGGGTTGAGGAACCGCTCGAAGATCAGCCCGTGCTGCAGCGGGTCCAGGTCGGTGATGCCCAGCGCGTACGCCACGATGCTGCCGGCCGCCGAGCCACGGCCCGGGCCGACCGGGATGCCGTTGTTCTTGGCCCACATGATGAAGTCCGACACGACCAGGAAGTAGGCCGGGAAGCCCATCGAGCAGATGATGTCCATCTCGTACTCGGCCTGCGTGCGACGCGCCTCGTCGTAGCCGTCCGGCCAGCGGCGCTCCATGCCGCGCCAGACCTCTTTGCGGAACCATGACTCCTCGGTCTCGCCGTCGGGGACCGGGAACTTCGGCATGAGGTTGCGGAACTTGAACATGCCCTCGGTCTCGACGCGCGAGGCGATCAGCAGGGTGTTGCGGCACCCCTCCCGCCACGTGTCGGAGGAGTCCAGGCCGTACATCTCCTCGGCGGACTTGATGTAGTAACCGCCGCCGTCGAGGCGGAACCGGTTGGGGTCGGACAGGTTAGCGCCGGTCTGCACGGCCAGCAGCGCGTCGTGCGCCTCCGCCTGCGAGGCGACGGTGTAGTGCGAGTCGTTGGTGACCACCGGCGGGATGCCGAGTCTGCGCCCGATGTCGAGCAGACCGTCGCGGACCCGCTTCTCGATCTCCAGGCCGTGCTCCATCAGCTCCAGGAAGTAGTTCTCCTTGCCGAGGATCGCCTGGTACTTGGCCGCTGCGGCCACGGCCGCGTCGAACTGGCCGAGCCGCAGCCGGGTCTGTACCTCACCGGACGGGCAGCCCGTCGTGGCCATGATGCCGCCGGCGTGCTCGGCGATCAGGTCGGCGTCCATCCGGCCCTTGACGTAGTGGCCCTCCATGGACGCGCGGGAGTTCAACCGGAACAGGTTGTAAAGACCCTCGGCGTTGCGCGCCCACATCGTCATGTGCGTGAACGCGCCGTTACCGGACACGTCGTCGCGCTTCTGCTCCGGCGTGCCCCAGAAGATCCGCTTCTTGTCGAACCGCGACGCCGGGGCCACGTACGCCTCGACGCCGATCACCGGGGTGATCTCCGCAGCCATGGCCTGCTTGTAGAAGTCGTTCGCCCCGTGCATGTTGCCGTGGTCGGTGATCGCCACGGCGGGCATCCCCAACCGCTTGGCCTCGCCGAACATCTCCTTCAACCGGGCCGCGCCGTCCAGCATCGAGTACTCGGAATGTACGTGCAGATGGACGAACTGGTCGGTCACAGTGATCTCCCCGAATGCGGCGCGGAACCTCATGACCGTAGTCGCCCATCAGCCCCCGATGGGCGTGTCGGCGCGCGTGTCTCTGGTGCGTGTCACCACATCGGAAGACCCGGATACGTTCGCGTGTGGCAGCTCCCCGTCCGGGTCAGCCTAGGACCATCTCCTGGCGTCGGCGCGACTCTTGCGCCAAGCCGGCGCGACTGGCGTTGAGGCAGGGCCACCTTGGGAGAGGTAGGTCTCGAGAGACTGACCTGCGCGTCGGCGTGCTCGTCGGTGCGTCTGACTTACCTCGATGTTCGTCTGCGTCGCCTGTTCGTACGGCTGGTCGGTGAGGTCCGCTGGCAGGCCCGGGAATGGGTCCTGGGGCCTCGTGGTTGAGGGAGGGGCAGCCCCAGCCTTGTCGACTCAGTCGGCGGGCGGGGTCGCCGGTCGCGGGAATGAACTTCCAGCGGTTGGCGTTGACACTTGTGTCGCCTGGTTTGCATGGTTTGGTCCGTGTGGCCGGGTCGCCGCTCTCGGGAATGCCTCCGGGGGTGCTGGCGTTGACATAGAGGTCGCCTCAGTCATGTCGATTCGGTCGGTGTGGCGGGGTCGCTGGTCTCGGGAATGTCTTCCGGAGCGCTGGCGTTAAACCTTGTGTCGCCTGGTTTGCATGGTTTGGTCCGTGTGGCCGGGTTGCCGGTCGCGGGAATGTACTTCCTGCGGTTGGCGTTGAACTTAGGGCTCACCCTCCAGGGTCTGCGGCGTTCGGCCGATGGTCGTCCATTTCGGACGGTTGTGGCTGGGTGTGACGTAGGACAAGGTCCGCCGATTTGACGGGCGTGACCGGGTGGGCGTAATTTTCTCTCTGCCCGCGGGGCCGTCGGAGATCAAAATCCGGTGGTTGTGCGAGGCGAACCAGGCGGGTG
The DNA here is from genome assembly GCA_025965915.1 of Dactylosporangium sp. Classification (GTDB taxonomy): domain Bacteria; phylum Actinomycetota; class Actinomycetes; order Mycobacteriales; family Micromonosporaceae; genus Planosporangium. The sequence continues at coordinate 13,655 of JAOPWA010000662.1, forward strand.
GCGCGATGCGCAGGCTTCGACTGGTGCCCGATCGGGCGACGGTTTCAAGCGGATGAGCGATCCGGTTTGGAGCGGGAGCGAA
>JAOPWA010000022.1 GCA_025965915.1 Dactylosporangium sp.
CCGACGAGGATCGGTTCCTTGATCTTCGTTTTCAGCAGCAGCGCGAGGGCGGCCACGGCGATGGCGACGCCGACCCAGTCGTGGATGGTCTGGCGCGACAGCACCACCACCGCGCCGGCGATCGCGCCGGCCGCGGCGGCGGTGGCGCCTTTGACGAACGCCTGAATTTGGGGGTTGTCGCGGTGGCGGATGAACCATTGGCCGGGCAGCACCACGCCGAGGAAGATCGGGGTGAAGATCGCGACGGTGGCGACGATCGCGCCGAGCCAGCCGGCGGCGAGGTAGCCGATGAACGTGGCGGTGATGACGACCGGGCCGGGAGTGATCAGTCCCATGGCCACAGCGTCGAGGAACTGGCCGGTGGTAAGCCAGTGGTGCTGGTCGACCACGCCTGTGCGCAGGAACGGCACAATGGCCAGGCCGCTGCCGAAGATCAGCGCGCCGGCCTTGAGGAAGAACCAGGCGAGCGTGCCGAGGGTGCCCAGGCCGGCCGCGGCGGCCAGTTTCTTGGCGGCCAGCCCACCCAGGCCCGGCACGATCATGGCCGAGGTCGGGGCGGTAGGGCGACGTAGCCAGCGGGGCCGCGCGTCCAGGACGATCATGAGCAGGCCGGCGGCGATGAACAGGACCGCGATCTCCGCGCCGGTCAGCGCCGTGACGGCGGCGAGGACGGCGCTGATCGTCCACAGCCGCAGGTCGCGGCGATTGGTCATCCGGGCCAGTTTGTAGGCGGCGATCGCGATGATCGCCATCACGGCCGGGGCGATGCCGGAGAACAGGGCCTGCACCACCGGCAGTCCCTGGTAGTGGGCATAGGCGACGGCGACGGCGAGCACGAGCAGGAACGACGGGGCGATGAACGCCGCCGAGGCCGCCAGGGCGCCGCGGGTGCCTGCGCGCAGGAATCCCAGCCACATCACGACCTGGGCGGCCAGCGGGCCGGGCATGGTCTGGCCGAGTGCGACGCCGTCGAGGAAGTCCTTTCGGGTCAGCCAGGCTCGGCGTTCGACCAGGTCGCGTTGCATGTAGCCGACCGAGGCGATCGGGCCGCCGAACCCCCAGGTGCCCAGGCCGAGGAAGTAGCCCAGGAACGCCTGCCACGGCACGGTACGCAGATCCGGCGCCTGCGCCGCCTCGGTGGGTGCGGGCTCGTGTGGCTCGGCGGGAATGGTGGGTGGTTCGGTGTCGGTCATGCCGGCTCCCGGCCCAGCAGCATCGCGCGCCGGTGGTATTCGTAGAGCCCGTCGAAGATCGGCCCGGTCAGCTCCAGGACCCGGTCGTCGTCGCAGGTCATGGACAGCCCGCGCAGGATGACGTCCAGGCCGCAGGCTTCGGGGGCGTCGTAGCGTTCGTCGTCGAGGTCGGCCTCATGCACGATCTCAGCGACCCGCCACAGCACCGGGTCGGTCAGGTCGTGGCGGCGCAGGATCGTCTCGAAGCTGCAGTCCACCGCGCCGTCACCGTCGGTGTGGTGGGACAGGTCGACCCCGCGCATGTCGAACCCGGTCGCGTCAGCAGGGGTGTGCGCCGGGTCGGCGACGAACACGAACTGCGCCTGCGGATCGATGAAACGCCGGATCAGCCAGGCGCAGGCGGCCCGGTCGATGTGCACCCCGGCGCGGGTCGCCCACCTCACCGCAGGTTCTCCTCGGACTCGTGGCGTGCGTCGTCGGCAAGCACATCGTCGAACAGGGCGCCTACCGCGGCCTGCGCGGCGTCGCGTTCGGGCGGGGGGAAGTAGTCGCGCCGGCCGATACGGCGCAGTTCGGCGCGCAGCCGCTCGCCGACGCGGCGCCGCTCCCGCTCCCCCGCGGCCGCCGCACTGGTCGCCTCGGCGGAGACCGCGGCGTACTCGGTGGCACGAGCGTCGGCCATCCGCGCCGCGACCTGGCGCTCCTGGTCGGCCGACGCGGGGTGAGCCAGCCAGATCGACGCCTGCCCGCCGGATTCGACGATCTCCTCGACGATCCATTCCAGCTGTTCGCGGGTACGCGCGTCGCACGGCAGCGTCACCAGCCCGTCGGCCAACTGCCCCACGCCCAGCCGTTTGAGCTTGCGCCACACCGTGATCCGCGGCGTGGACGGCTCGCGGGGCAGCCGGTAACACAACAGCACCCACAGTCCGGTGTCCGCATCAGCCACCATCACTCCAGTGTAACCACGGTTACACCAAACCAGGAAGGGTCCCGGGTGCACGGGTCACCACCGTTGGCGGGCGCTGCCGCCGGCTGGCCGCCCCCGGGGTGCCGGCTGGTTCCCCCGGGGGGCGGGTGTCGGCGGTGGTTATCGGGCGACGGCGGTCTGGTCCAGGGCGGCGCGCAGCCCGGTGGCGAGGGCGACGCCGTCACCGGTGGCCCAGAAGTGGGTGTAGAACAGCCGCGGCGAGTCGTCGAGGGCGTGGTTGTGCAGCGAGATGACGGTGATCCCGGCGCCGCGCAGGGTCGCCAGGACGTTTTGGACCTCGCCTGCGGTCATCGCGAAGTCCCCGTTGATCGCGGCCCGGCCGGCGCCCAGGGGCTGGAAGTTCAGCGCGGTCGTGACCCCGAGGCCGGGCGGGACGACGTAGCGGTCTTCGGTGATGGTGTCGCGGCGGGCGAACGTGAACTGGTACACCCCACCGTTGATGCTGCCCTTGCCGCCGAGGGCAGCGTCGATACCCGCGGTATTCAGATCGACCGTGCCCGGCGGGGTCGCCGGTGCCGGTGGCGGGGTGGCGGTCTTGTCGACGGCGGCCTTGACCGCGCGGGCCAGGGCGACCGGCTCGCCCATGCCGGCGATGTGCATCCACCACAGCGGTGGGGACTCTGCCAGCAGGTGCTTGTGGATCGCGGTCTGTGGCAGCCCGCCGGCCTGCAGAGCATCGGTGACCGCCGGCGCCTCGGTCTCGGTGACGACCAGGTCGCCCATCACCATCGCGTGCCCGTCGGGATATTTTGCGAACGCGGCATAGCCGCCGAGGGCCAACGAGGGCAGGATCGTCACCCCGCCGGAGGTGACGGTGAGGTCCCGGCGCGGGAAACCGACCCGGTACGAGGTGCCGTCGGCGGCCAGCTTGCCCGTACGCCCGATCGCCTTGGCCACCGGCGCCCAGTCGGCGTCAGTGGTCACCACCGGCCGGATCAAGCCCTGGTGGCTGTCATTGTGGTCGGCGAGCGCGCCACCGGGGCTCGCCGCCGCGGTGCCCACCGCGGTGGCGCCGGCGGCGGTCATCCCGACAATCACGAGCGCGAGCAGGGTACGCAGTTTCAGCATTACCGCCTCCGTCAGTAGGAACGGGCCCCGGGGCAAGCCACCGGCACGAGGCGCCCTGGCGCGCCGGCCCGTTCGATGCAACCGTGGTAACACCGCAACATGTAGTCCGCGCAGATGAAGCAGGCATGAAGCCGGCCCCAGTCGAGGCGAGACTTCATCCGGGCTTCATCCCCGCCCGGCAGGCTGACCGGCGTCGAAGGAGGTGGCCGGGTGAGAGTGCTGGTCGTCGAAGACGAGCCGGAGATGGCCGACCTGCTGCGCCGCGCCCTAGTCGAGGAGGGCTACGCCGTCGACGTCGCCCACACCGGCGACGGCGGCTTCCAACACGCGATCACGGTCGACTACGAGGTGATCGTGCTCGACGTGCTACTGCCCAGCGGCTCCGGTTTCGAGGTGTGCGCCTGGCTGCGCCGCCGCGGGGTGTGGACCCCGGTGCTGATGCTCACCGCCCGTGACGCCGTCGCCGACCGGGTGCGGGGCCTCGACGGCGGCGCCGACGACTACCTGACCAAACCGTTCAGCCTGGCCGAACTGCTGGCCCGCATCCGGGCCCTCGCGCGCCGCGGCGGCGTCGAACGGCCTTCCGTGCTGTGCGCCGGGGACCTGCGGCTTGATCCTGCGACGCGGCAGGTGTGGCGCGCCGACACGCAGGTGGAACTGACCGCCAAGGAATTCGGCCTGCTGGAGAGTTTCCTGCGCCACCCCGATGCCGTCTTGAGTCGTGAGGTGTTGCTTCGCCGCTGCTGGGACTTCACCGCCGAGACGTACTCCAACGTCGTCGACGTACACGTCCGCGCGCTACGCGACAAGATCGACCGCCCGTTCGGCGTGACGTCGCTCGAGACCGTGCGCGGGGCCGGCTACCGGCTGCGCGCCGACGGCGGCCGACCCACCGGCCACGCCGTCACACCCGGCCGAACCCGGTGACGGCGGTGGCGCGCCTGCCGATCCGGCTGCGGCTGACCGCCGTGTTCACCGCCGCGATGATCCTCGCGCTGGCAGGCGTCGGCGCCGGCACCGTCACCCACTTCCGCCACGCCGTGGACGCCTCCATCGACGACACCCTCGCCGACCGCGCCCGGGACATCCCGCCGCCCGACGGCGGCGGCCACCTCGCCGAAGACGCCGACACCGCCGCCCAGGTGATCGCCGCCGATGGCCAGGTACGCGCCGCGTCCCCGCGGGCCGGCACCGCGCCGCTGCTGACACCCGCCCAGGTGGCCACCGCCCGCCGGCACACTCTGCGACTCGACCGCGAGCATGTGCCGGGTCTACCCGGCCGGGCCCGGCTGCTGGCCACCTCCGACGGCGACGACAGCGTCGTGGCGGTCGCAACCAGCCTCGCCGGCCGCGACCAAGCCGTCGCCGACCTGCGCACGGCGCTGTTGGTCGCCTTCCCGATCGTGCTGCTCATCGCCACCGGCGCGGCCTACCTGCTGGCCACCGCCGCGCTGCGCCCGGTCGAACGCATGCGCGCCCGGGCCGCCGCCATCACCTCCGAAACCCCCGGCCAGCGCCTGCCGGTACCGGCCGGCCGTGACGAGATCACCCGGCTCGGCGCCACCCTCAACGACATGCTTGACCGGCTGCAGACCGCGCTGGCCCGCGAACGCGACTTCGTCTCCGACGCCAGCCATGAGCTACGCACCCCGCTCGCGCTGCTCAAGACCGAACTCGAACTCTCTCTGCGCCGTCCCCGCAGTCCCGCCGAAACCGACGCCGCCCTGCGCGCCGCCCTCGCCGACACCGACCGGCTGGTCGACCTCGCCGAAGACCTCCTGCTGCTGGCCCGCACCGACCGTGGCCCCGGATCGCCCACCGAGCCGTTCCCGATCGCCCCGCTGCTGTGCGGCGTCGCCAAACGGTACGAGCCCGCCGCCGACGGCCGGCCGATCCGCCTGCGGTGCGACCCCGACCTCGTCGCCACCGTCGACGCCCGCCAACTCGAACGTGCCTTGAACAACCTGGTCGACAACGCGCTGCGTCACGGCGCCGGACCGGTCGAGATCACCGTGAGCACCCGCGACGGCCATCTCACCGTGCGGGTGCGTGACCACGGCCCCGGATTTCCGGCCGGCTTCCTGCCCAGAGCCTTCGACCGGTTCACGCGGGCGGATACCGCCCGCACCGGCCACGGCAGCGGCCTCGGCCTGGCCATCGTCGCCGCAATCGCCCGCCGCCATGCCGGCACCGCCCACGCCGCCAACCATCACGACGGCGGCGCCGAGGTGTCCCTGCGCCTGCCCGCCGCCACCGGATGCCCGACCCCATTGGCAGCCGTTGAGGACAGTCCTCTACCGACATACGGTGCGGCGCCCGCCGGCCGCCGCGACCTACCCGAAGAGGGACCGTCATGACCGAGGCGGTGTCGCTGCACCCACCCGTCCGGAAGTGGGCGCGTCGTGGGTGGCTGTGGGTGATCGCCGCCGTTGTGGTGGTGGTCGCCGCCGCGGGCGTGGTCATCGTGGCGCTGGTGGGGCACCGGTCACCGGCGCGGGTGTCGTTGCCGCTTCGCCCGGTCGGCGAGATCGCTTTGCCCGGTGACAGTTCCCGGTTCGACTACGCCAGCCTGGACACCAACCGGGGGCTGCTGTTCGTCGCGCACCTCGGCGCCAGCCAGATCATCGAGGTCGACGTTCACACCGGCACGGTGGTGCGCACCATCCCGGGCATCGACCAGGTCCATGGCGTGCTCGTCGTACCCCAGCGCCACCGTGTCTACGCCACCGCCACCGGCGCCAACCAGATGGTCGTCCTCGACGAGGACACCGGCGCCCGCCTTGGCCAGGCACCCACCGGCGACTACCCCGACGGACTGGCCTACGACCCCGTCCACCACACGATCTGGACCACCAACGAAACCGGCGGCTCCGAAACCGTCATCGACGCCGACAGCGGCCAGGTCCGCGGCACCGTGCAACTCGGGGGCGAAGCCGGCAACGTCGCCTACGACCCAGACAGTGGCCGGATGCTCGTCGACGTGCAAACCCGCAACCAGCTCGCCGTGATCGACCCGACCACCCTCGCGGTGACCCGGCGGATGCCGCTACCCGGCTGCGACCACGCCCACGGCCTGAGCCTCGACCCCGCCCACCGGCTGGCGTTCGTCTCCTGCGACGCCAACGCCACCCTGCTCACCGTCGACCTCGACACCGGGCAAGTACTCGACACCCAGCGGGTCGGCGACAACCCGGACGTGCTCGCCTACGACCCCGCCGCCGGCCGGCTCTACGTCGCCGCCGAAAGCGGCTGGCTGACCATGCTCGACCGACACGACCGGCAAATGACCGTGGCCGGCCGCAGCCACCTCGCCGACGGCGCCCACGTCGTCGCCGTCGACCCCACCACCCACCGCAGCTTCTACCCGGTACCCCACGCAACCGACGGCAGGCCCGCCCTGCTCAGCTACCTGCCCATCCGCTGACCTTCGGCG
>JAOPWA010000026.1 GCA_025965915.1 Dactylosporangium sp.
CGACCGCTGGTGGTACCCGTCGCTTGCGATGTTCGGCCCGCCCGACACCGACTACACCCACTCCGAGCAGTCAATGGAGTGGAAGATCAAGCGCTTCTCCAACGACGACCTGCGCCAGCGCTTCGTCGACATGTGCGTGCAGCAGGCGTCGGTGCTGGAACTGACGCTGCCCGATCCCGATCTGCGCTGGAGCGCCGAGCGCGGTCACCACGACTACACCCAGCCCGACTACGACGAGCTGATGCGCGTCATCAAGGGCAATGGTCCGTGCAACCGGCAGCGGATCGCGCATCGCCGGCGCGCACACGCCGAAGGCGCATGGGTACGCGAAGCCGCGGCCGCGTACGCCGCCAAGCGGGCCGCACGAGTTCCGGAGGTCGTGGCATGAGCGCGGGGTCTGGGTCGCAAGGCGACGTGGCGCGAGCCAGACTTCGCGCAGAGCCGCTGTGGGAAGTGTTCGTGCGACCCCGTCGCGGGTTGGCGCACACGCACGTCGGCAGCCTGCATGCTCCCGATGCCGAACTGGCGCTGCGCAATGCTCGCGACCTTTACACCCGCCGCCAGGAAGGCGTCTCGATCTGGGTCGTGCCGGCCGCCTCGATCGTCGCCAGCAGCCCCGACGAGAAGGACGCCTTCTTCGACCCGGCCGCGGACAAGGTCTACCGCCACCCCACCTTCTACGAGATGCCCGAAGGCGCGGGGCACATATGAGCGAGTTCGAGTACGTGCTCGGACTCGGCGACGACGCGCTCATCGCGGCGCAGCGGCTGGCCGAGTGGTGTTCGCGCGCGCCCGAGATGGAAGAGGACGTCGCGCTGGCCAACATCGCGCTCGACCAACTCGGCGTGGCGCGACTGCTGCTGACGTACGCCGGGGAGTTGGAGGGCGCCGGTCTCGCGTCGGCGCCAGCCGGCGGTCGGCCGCTCAGCGAGGACGCCCTGGCGTACCTGCGCGACGATCGCGAGTTCCGAAACTGCCTGCTCGTCGAGTTACCGGAGCCGGACTTCGCGGTCACGATGGCGAAGCTGCTGTTCCTGTCGGCCTATCAGAAACCGCTGTACGAGCGGCTCGTCGCGGCCGGGGAAGAACCTGACGGGGACGAGCGGTTGTCGGCCATCGCAGCCAAGGCGCGCAAGGAGTCGGAGTACCACCTCGACCACGCATCACTGTGGACGGTCCGGCTCGGCGACGGCACCGATGAGTCGCACCGGCGGATACAGGATGCCGTCGACGCGCTGTGGCCGTACACCCATGAGCTTTTCGACGGAGATCACGGCTCCCTTCGTCCGCGGTGGCTGGCCACGGTGGAGGGGGTGCTCGACGAGGCGACGCTGACCCGGCCGGCCGACGGCGGCTGGACGCCGGGCGGCGGTCGTCAGGGGTTGCACACCGAGCACCTGTCCTACCTGCTCGCGGAGATGCAGGTGGTGCACCGGGCGCACCCGGGAGCGCGATGGTGAGCGCCATCGCGATGAGCGCCTTCGACACCGTCGCCGCCGTCGTGGACCCGGAGATCCGCGTGGTCACCATCGCCGACCTCGGAATCCTGCGGGACGTGAGGGTCGACGGCGAGCGCGTCACCGTGACCATCACTCCCACGTACTCGGGCTGCCCGGCGATGGACGTGATCCGGGCCGACATCCGGCAGGCACTGGGCGCCGCCGGCTACCGCGACGTGGAGGTCGTCACGACGCTGCGGCCGGCGTGGAGCACCGACTGGATCAGCGCTTCCGGGCGCGAGAAGCTGGCCGCCGCCGGCATCGCGCCGCCCGGACCGTCCGGTGGCCCCGTCGCTCTGGCGATCCGTCTCCGCTGCCCCCGGTGCGGCTCACCCGACACCGAGGAGCTCTCGCGCTTCGGTTCGACCGCCTGCAAGGCCCTGTGGCGCTGCCGGGCCTGCGCCGAGCCGTTCGACCACGTGAAGGCCCATTGATGAGTACGGTCACGATCAAGCGGCCGCAGCGGCGCCGGCCGGTCTTCCACGAGCTGCGGGTCATCGACGTGGAGCGGCTCACCGACGACGCGGTGGCGGTCACGTTCGCGGTCCCGCCGAAGCTGCGGGAGATGTTCGCCTTCCAGGCGGGCCAGCACCTGACCGTTCGGCGGGTCACCGACGGCGTCGACGTGCGCCGGTCGTACTCGATCAGCTCCATGCCGAGCGAAGTGGCCGAGCACGGCAGGCTGCGCATCGGCGTCAAGCAGGTGGCCGGGGGCGCGTTCTCCACGTACGCGCAGACCCTGTGCGAGGGTCAGACCGTCGAGGTGATGCCGCCGCTCGGGCACTTCACCACCGCGTTCGACCCGGCCCGCAGCCGGCACTACGCGGCGGTCGTCGCCGGGTCCGGGATCACGCCGGTTCTCTCACTGGTCGCCACCGCGCTCGCCACCGAGCCGGCGAGCCGGTTCACGCTGATCTACGGCAACCGGTACGCCCGGAGTGTGATGTTCGCCGAGGAACTGGCCGACCTGAAGGACCGCTACCCGGCCCGGTTGCACGTGGTGCACGTGCTATCCCGCGAGCCACAGGACGCTGAGCTGCTGTCCGGGCGGATCGACGCCGACCGGTTGGGTCGGCTGCTGGACGGGCTGCTGCCGGCCGCAGGCGTCGACGAGTGGTTCCTGTGCGGCCCGTACGGCATGGTCATCGACGCCAAGGCCGTGCTGGCCGCGAACGACGTACCCGACGAGAAGGTGCACACCGAACTGTTCCACGTCGAGGATGCGCCGATCCCGCAGCGTGAGTTACCCGCCTCGGCTGACGACGTGGCCAAGGGGGCCCAGGTCACGATCCTCCTCGACGGCCGCGCCTCCACCTTCACCATGCGCCGCGACGAGCGGATCCTCGATGCCGCGCTGCGGGTACGCGGCGAGTTGCCGTACGCCTGCAAGGGCGGGGTCTGCTCGACCTGCCGGGGGAAGGTCGTCGAGGGCGAAGTCACGATGGCCCGTAACTTCGCCCTCGAACCCGACGAGCTGGCCGCCGGGTACGTACTGACCTGCCAGGCCAGTCCGGTCACCGACGAGGTGCGGATCGACTACGACGGCTGAGCCCTTGCGGCGCTATGCCTTGGTGATCTCGTCCAGCTCCGCCAGGTCCGCCGGGGTCGGCTCCCATCCGGCGGCCGCGACGTTCGCGCGTACCTGCTCGCCGCTGGTCGCGCCGGCGATGACCGACGCCACGCCCGGCTGGGCGGCCAGGCCGCCGATCGCGACCTCGAGCATGGTCCGGCCGCGCTTCTCGGCGTACTCGGCCAGCCGGTCGATGACGTCCCACCGCGCTCCCTGAAGGCGCTCGGTGTAGCGCTCCCCGGCGAGGCGGGTGCCGGCCGGTGCGGACTCGCCGCGGCGGTACTTGCCGGTCAGCAAGCCGGACGCGAGTGGGAAGTAGGGCAGCACGCCCAGGCCGAAGCGCTCGCAGGCGGGCACCAGCTCACGCTCGACGTCCCGCTTGAGCAGCGAGTACTCGTTCTGCGCGCTGACGAAGCGATTGAGGTGGCCACTGCGAGCCGTCCAGTCCGCGTCGGCCACCTGCCAACCCGTGAAGTTGGAGTTTCCGAGGTAGCGCACCTTGCCGGCCCTGACCAGATCGTCCAGGGCGCGTAGCGTCTCCTCGATCGGCGTACCCGGGTCGGGTTCGTGCATCTGGTACAGGTCGATGTAGTCGGTGTTCAGCCGGCGCAGCGACGTCTCCACCGCGCGGTTGATGTAGCGGCGGGCCCCCCGGGCGCCCCAGTCAGGGCCGTTCGCGCCGCGCATGTCCATGCCGAACTTGGTGGCCACGATCACGTCGGCGCGGCGACTGCCCAGCGCGGCGCCGAGCAGCTCCTCGGAGCTGCCGGGCGGGTTGCCGTAGATGTCCGCCGTATCGAACAGGTTCACCCCCGCGTCGAGCGCCGCGTCCACCACCTCCTGGGTGCGCTGGGCGTCGATGCGGGCGCCGAAGTTGTTGCAGCCCACACCGACGACGGATACGACAAGACCGGAGTCACCGAGGCGACGGAAGCGCATATCAGCCATGATCAAAACCCTATCTCGCCCCGTCAGGGGAGATTTGTGGAGATGTTGAGGAGCGCGTCACTGGGGTGCGACGGGTCCGATGGGCATTGCGTACCCTCGAAGCGTGAGTGGGAACCCGGAGCTCGACGACATCCTCCAGCGCGCGGCCGACGGTGGCCGGATCAGTCCCGAGGAGGCGCTGCTCCTCTACACCGACGCGCCACTGCATCCGCTCGGCGAGGCCGCCGACGCGGTACGCCGCCGCCGCTACCCGGATGGCATCGTCACGTACATCATCGATCGCAACATCAACTACACGAACGTGTGCGTGACGGCGTGTAAGTTCTGCGCGTTCTACCGGGCGCCCAAGCACGCCGAGGGCTGGTCGCACTCGATGGACGAGATCCTGCGTCGCTGCGCCGAGGCGGTCGCACTGGGAGCCACCCAGGTCATGCTGCAGGGCGGCCACCACCCCGACTTCGGTGTCGAGTACTACGAAGAACTCTTCGCCGGCGTCAAGCGGGACTTCCCTGACCTGGTCATTCACTCGATCGGGCCGAGCGAGATCCTGCACATGGCCAAGGTCTCGGACGTCTCCATTGAGGAGGCGCTGCGCCGGATCAAGGCCGCCGGCCTGGACTCCATCGCCGGCGCCGGCGCCGAGATGCTGCCGGCCCGCCCACGTACCGCGATCGCTCCGCTCAAGGAGTCCGGCGAGCGCTGGCTGGAGGTCATGGAGACCGCCCACCGCCTGGGCCTGGAGTCCACCGCGACCATGATGATGGGCACGGGCGAGACCAATGCGGAGCGCATCGAGCATCTGCGGATGATCCGGGACGTTCAGGACCGCACGGGTGGCTTCCGGTCGTTCATTCCTTGGACCTACCAACCTGAGAACAACCACCTCAAGGGCCGCACCCAGGCGACGTCGCTGGAGTACCTGCGGCTGGTCGCGGTGGCCCGGCTGTTCTTCCACAACGTCGCGCACCTGCAGTCGTCGTGGCTGACCACCGGTAAGGACGTCGGTCAGGTGTCGCTGCACATGGGCGTCGACGACCTCGGCTCGATCATGCTGGAGGAGAACGTCATCTCCTCGGCCGGCGCCCGGCACCGCTCGAAGCTGACCGAACTGGTGGAGATGATCCGCACCGCCGGTCGCATCCCTGCCCAGCGCGACACCCTGTACAACCGGATGAAGGTGCACTGGACGCCGGCGGACGACCCGACCGACGAACGGGTGGTCTCCCACTTCTCATCGATCGCCATGCCGGGCGGCGGCGCCGGGCGTTCATTGCCGCTGGTGGAAACGCTTTAGGTGGTTTCGGTACGCAGTCGGCGGGCAGTCACCGTGGCGCCCACCGATTAGTGCACCACCACATAAAACCGGGGCCGGCGCGAAAGCGCCGGCCCGCGGCGTTTTGCCACGGAGCCCCCGGGCGTCTTCGCCCCGGAGCCCCCGGGCGTCTTCGCCGCAGCCGACGCTGGCACAGTGGTACCCCGTGACACGTGCCAATCTGGACAAGCAGCCGCACGAGATGGCGGCGATGTTCGACGGGGTGGCCGGGCGCTACGACCTGACCAACACCGTCCTGTCGTTCGGCCGTGACCGCGGCTGGCGCCGCGCGACCCGGCTCGCCCTCGACCTCGAGCCCGGTGAACGGGCACTGGACCTCGGCGCCGGGACCGGCGTATCGACCGAGGAGTTGGCGCGGTCGGGGGCGTACGCGGTCGGCGCCGACCTGTCGCTGGGCATGCTACGGGCCGGTCACCACAGCCGGCCGGAGGTGCCGTTGCTGGCCGGTGACGCCCTGGCGCTCCCGTTCGCGGACGCGAGCTTCGACGCCGTCACGATCTCGTTCGCCCTGCGCAACATCGCCGACGCCGACGGCGCGCTGCGGGAGATGGCCCGGGTGACGCGCCCGGGTGGCCGGTTGGTGGTGTGCGAGTTCAGCCATCCGACCGTGGCCCCGTTCCGTACCGTGTACATGAGCTATCTGATGCGAGCGCTACCCGAGGTGGCGCGCCGGGTGGCGAGTAATCCGGACGCCTACGTCTACCTCGCCGAGTCCATCCGGGCCTGGCCGGATCAGGCGGGCATGGCGGCCCGCATCGGTGCGAACGGGTGGGGGAAGGTCGCGTGGCGCAACCTGACAGGCGGCGTTGTTGCCCTGCACCGGGCCATCCGGCCGTAGCGTTTCGGCGATCTTGCGTACCCCAACAAGTGGTTCTCCCCACTACGGTTCTACACTTCACGCCGGATAGCTTGTGAAGACTTTCACGAGCGGCCGGGGACGGGTCAACACGGGCCGAAAGAAGGCCAGGAGGTGGCTGTGAGCGACGCGGACGTCATCGTCGTCGGCGCTGGGCCGGGTGGCTCCTCGACCGCCTTTCATCTCGCTCAGCACGGGCTCGACGTGCTGCTGCTGGAGAAGACCGAGTTCCCCCGGGAGAAGGTCTGCGGCGACGGCTTGACGCCCCGCGCGGTCAAGCAGTTGGTCAAGATGGGGGTCGACACCTCCGAGAAGGCCGGCTGGCTGCAGAACAAGGGCCTGCGCGTGATCGGCGGTGGTATCCGCCTGGAGCTGGACTGGCCCGATCTCGCGAGCTTCCCCAACTACGGGCTGACCCGTACCCGCAAGGACTTCGACCAGCTGCTGGCGACCCGGGCCACCGACGTCGGCGCCGTCCTGAAGACCAACACCAACGTGACGGGTCCGATCATGGATCGCTCCGGCCGCGTGATCGGTGTGAAGACGACAGGTCCCGGCGACGAGCCGCAGGAGTTCCACGCGCCGCTGGTCATCGCGGCCGACGGTGTCTCCGGGCGGTTGCCGCTGGCTCTCGGGCTGGCCAAGCGCGAGGACCGGCCGCTGGGGGTCGCCGTCCGGCGCTACTACCGCAGTCCGGCCAAGCACGACGACAACTACCTCGAGTCGTGGCTCGAGCTGCGAAGCAAGCAGAGCCCCGACAAGCTGCTGCCCGGGTACGGATGGATCTTCGGGATGGGTGACGGCCGGGTCAACGTCGGGCTCGGGGTGCTCAACTCGTCGGTCGCCTTCGGTAAGACCAACTACCGCACGTTGCTCACCGACTGGCTGTCTTCCACGCCCGACGAGTGGCAGCTCAACGACGAGGCCTACGCCGAGGGGTCGACCCAGGGCGCGGCCCTGCCGATGGGCTTCAACCGGGTGCCGCACTACACCCGGGGAGTGCTGCTGGTCGGTGACTGCGGCGGCATGGTCAACCCCTTCAACGGCGAGGGGATCCCGTACGCCATGGAGTCGGGCGAGTTGGCGGCCGAGATCGCCGTCCAGGCGCTCGCGCGGCCGGCCGGTCCGGAGCGGGAGCGGGCGTTCGCCGCGTACCCGGCGGAGCTGAAGGCCCGCTACGGCGGCTACTACCGGCTGGGTAACTGGTTCGTGAAGTTGATCGGCCACCCGGAGGTGATGCGGATGGCGACCAAGCACGGCATGCCGCATCCGACGCTGATGCGATTTGTTCTCAAGCTGCTGGCCAACCTCACCGATCCCCGGGGCGGCGACGCGATGGACCGGGTGATCAACGCTATGACCAGGGTGGCGCCGGCGGCATGACGCACCCCCACAGCAGGACGCACAAGGGCAGGAATAGTGTGAAGTCCCCTATAGCGTGATCGGTCGCACGCCGAGACACGACAGCAAGGGACACCGGGACAGGAAAGGACGGAGCAGGCAGAGCCATGTCGCTCTCGGCGTACATACCCATCGTGGGGCTTTTGGCCCTGGGGGCCGCGTTCGCACTGTTCTCGGTGTCGATCGCCCCGATCGTAGGACCGAGCCGCTACAACAGGGCCAAGTTCGACGCGTACGAATGTGGCATTGAGCCGAGTCCGCAGCCGATCGGCGGCGGCCGGTTCCCGGTCAAGTTCTATCTGACCGCGATGCTCTTCATCGTGTTCGACATCGAGACCATCTTCCTGTATCCGTGGGCGGTTTCCTTCAACGCGCTCGGCGCGTTCGGGTTCGTAGAGATGGTGCTCTTCATCGCGACCGTGTTCGTCGCGTACGCCTACGTCTGGCGGCGCGGCGGGCTGGACTGGGACTGATCATGGGTATTGAAGAGAAGCTCCCCAGCGGCATCCTGCTCACCAGTGTCGAGAAGCTGGCGAACTGGAGCCGCAAGGCGTCGTTGTGGCCGGCGACGTTCGGCCTCGCGTGCTGCGCCATCGAGATGATGACCTCCGGTGGGGCGCGCTACGACCTCGGCCGCTTCGGCATGGAGGTCTTCCGGCCCAGCCCGCGCCAGGCGGACCTGATGATCGTGGCCGGTCGGGTGAGCCAGAAGATGGCCCCCGTCCTGCGCCAGATCTACGACCAGATGGCCGAGCCCAAGTGGGTGCTGTCGATGGGCGTCTGCGCGAGCAGCGGCGGCATGTTCAACAACTACGCGGTTGTGCAGGGCGTCGACCACATCGTGCCGGTCGACATGTATCTGCCGGGCTGCCCACCGCGCCCCGAGATGCTCATCGACGCGATCCTGCGGCTGCACGAGAAGATCATGCACGAGCCGCTGGGTGACAAGCGCCGGCTGGCGCTGGAGGCCAAGCGCGAGCGCGAGGGCGCACCGGTGGTCGAGCCGGGCGAGATGCCGTCGAGCTACCGCTTCGACAAGAAGCGAAAGGCCGAATGGCTGAAGGCCACCGCCGAGCACCGCGAGGAGCAGTTGCGCATCCAGAAGTGGATGGAGGACCGGGCGCGCGTCGCGGGCACCGCGTCGCGCAGGAGCGGAGGGTCCCGGTGACCGTCAACAACGAAAGCCCGAACGGTGGCGTGCCGGTACAGGCCGAACCGGAGGGTGCCAGCACCGGCGCGCCGGCCGACTACCCGCCGGCGACCCGCGCGGGCATCAGCATGTTCGGCGTCAGCGGCTCCGGCGACACCTCCGGCTTCGGTGGCCTCGTCCGCCGCCACAGCGTCGTCGTGGAGACGCCGCGGCCGTACGGCGGGTACTTCGACGAGGTTGTCGACGCGCTGGAGAGTGCGTTCCCGAGTTTCAACGACGCGATCGAGAAGGTCGTCGTCGACCGGGGTGAGTTGACGCTGCACATCAAGCCGGAGCGCATCGCCGAGGTGTGCCAGTCACTGCGTGATGACCCCTCGCTGCGTTTCGAGCTGTGTTCGTCCGTGTCCGGTGTGGACTACCTCGGCGGTGACGTCAAGCGGTTGCACGCCGTATACCACCTGACGTCCATGACCTATCGTCGCTGGATCCGGCTCGAAGCCGCGGTGCCGGCGGAAGACCCCCACCTGCCGAGCGTCACCAGCGTCTACCCGACGGCCGACTGGCAGGAGCGGGAGACCTACGACATGTTCGGCATCATCTTCGACGGCCACCCCAACCTGACCCGGATCCTCATGCCGGATGACTGGGAGGGGTACCCGCAGCGCAAGGACTATCCGCTCGGTGGCGTGCCCGTCGAGTACAAGGGCGCCGAGATCCCGCCGCCCGACCAGCGCAGGAGCTACCAGTGACCAACACCGACTACGCCAGCGCGCGTGAGACCACCGAAGGCAAGGTCTTCACCGTCACCGGTGGCGACTGGGACGAGGTCGTCGGCGGGGCCGACCCGCTCGCCGACGAGCGGATCGTCGTCAACATGGGCCCGCAGCACCCGTCGACCCACGGCGTGCTCCGGCTGGTCCTCGAACTCGAGGGCGAGACGGTTACCGAGGCCCGCACCGTCATCGGCTACCTGCACACCGGCATCGAGAAGAACCTCGAGTTCCGCAACTGGACGCAGGGCAGCACGTTCGTCACCCGTATGGACTACCTGGCTCCGATGTTCAACGAGACCGGGTACGCCCTCGCCGTCGAGAAGCTGCTGGGCATCTCCGACCAGATCCCGGACCGGGCCACCACCATCCGCATCCTGATGATGGAGCTCAACCGGATCTCCTCGCACCTGGTGTGGCTGGCGACGACCGGCATGGAGCTGGGCGCGCTGTCGATGATGATCTAC